>CAIUCF010000481.1 GCA_903897565.1 uncultured Rhodospirillales bacterium
AGCGAAGGTCATAACGATGGCTGTCGGCTCATAGGAGGAGAGGAAGAGACCCGGCGCGCAAGCGACGGGAAGGTGAGGTGGGCGTTCGCGTCGCCTCGGACAACCCCACCACACCCCAACCCTCTCCGCCCCGCCGGGGCAGAGAGGGAGTCTTCAGCGAGCTTTCTCCTCATATAGCGCCGCCAGCTCCACCCTGAGCTTCGCCTTCTGGATCTTGCCGGTTGCGGTCTTCGGCATCGTCTCGGTGAAGACGATGCGCTTCGGGCATTTGAACGGGCTGAGGTGCTGGCGAACCTTGGCGAGCAGATCGGTTTCGTCGAGCTTCTGTCCCGGCTTCGCAATCACCACGGCGGTGATCGCCTCGCCCCAGCGCTCATGCGGCAGGCCGACGACGGCAACCTCGCCGACCCCGGGATCGGCGGCGTACATCGCTTTCTCGACCTCGATCGAGGCGACGTTCTCGCCGCCGGTCTTGATGACGTCCTTGAAGCGGTCGGCGAACCACAGGATGCCGTCGGCATCGAAATGCCCGGAATCGCCGGAATGGAACCAGCCGCCGGCAAAGGCGGCCGCGGTCGCATCGGGATTGCGCAGGTAGCCGGACAGGAGTTGGGGGCTGCGATAGACGATCTCGCCGGGCTCTCCCGTCGGCAACAGACGGCCCTCGCCATCCATGATGGCGATCTGGACATTGACCGAGGGCGTGCCGACGGCGCCGGGGTGGGTCAGCTGGTTGGCGGGGTGGAAATAGGCCGAGAGCGGGTTCATCTCGGTCTGCCCGAACATCAAGGAGAACTCGCAGCCGAGGCTCTTCATGCCGCGGGTCAATTCGTGCGCCGGCATCGGCGCCATGGCATAGATCGCCAGACGCAGGCTCGATACATCGCGCGGCGCCTCATCGAGGGTGTCGAGCAAGGCGCGATACATCATCGGCAGCGCGAAGGTGACTGTCAGCTTTTCGCTCTCGACGAGATCAAGCAGGCGCGGCGCGTCGAAGCTGCGCAGGACATAGATCGTCGCCCCCATCGCGATCGCGGGCGTGGCGATGGCATTGAGCTGCGCCGTGTGGAACAGCGGCAGCAGCGCGCTCACCCGGTCCGCCGCGGTGAACCGCGTCTCCAGCGCCGATCCCAGCGATTCGAGATAGACCGCGAGATGGCTGCTGACCACGCCCTTAGGCGCCGAGGTGGTGCCGCTGGTGTAGAGATAGCTGATCGGATCCCGGTCCTCGACATAGACCTCCGGCTCGTCCTCGGACATGCCCTTCTGCAGATCGTCGAAGCTGGAGCAGCGACGCTCCCCGAGCATCGGTACGGGTCCGCCGATGACGATGATCTCGCCCAGCCGCGGCGTCTCGGCCAGCGCCTCGACCAGCTGATCAACCGAGGCTTGCTCGACCACGATGCCGCGGGCATGGGCGTGATCGAGCACATAGGCGAGCTCGCTCTGCCGCCAGAACAGGTTGATCGGCACGCAGACCAGGCCGAGCTTCGCGCAGGCGAAATAGGTCACCAGGAATTCCACGCGATTGGTCGACATCAGCGCCAGCGCGTCACCCCGGCAATAGCCGAGCGCGGCGAGACCGTGGGCGGTCCGGTTGACCCAGCTGTTGAGCTCGCGGTAGCTGAGCCGGAAGACATCATCGACCACCGCGAGCTGGCGCGGCGATCGCGCCGCGCTGCGCACGAGGAGGTCGCCCAGATTGACGCGTGCGATCAGATTCTGGCTGAGGCCCGGATCAGGCATCTGCGCTCTCCCGTTAGTTCGTTGAATCGAGTTGCGCCGAATCGAGCCGGTCGGCGATCTGTTCCAGCCGGCGCACCGCCTTGCCGAGTGCACTCATCTCGGGCGTCTCGGCTTCCTGCGAGACCGCCAGCGCCCGATAGATCATGTCGGCGAGCGCGTCGGCGATGCCGTCGACCGAGAAATCCCCCTCACCGCGCAGATAGGCCCAGGTGTGGTGCTCGATGCCGCCATAGATCATGTCACGGACCAGCGGGATCGCGATCCCGGGACGGAACTCGCCGCTTGCAACCCCGGCCTCGATGATCTCGATCGTGCGCAAGGTATACTGGCGGTTCATCCCGAACACGCTGGTCTCGCGATAGGCCGGATCGGCACGCAGATCGAGCAGCACCAGACGGCAGAGCACCGGTTCCTGGTGGATGACGGTGAGATGGCGCCAGATCATGAAGCGGAGCCGATTCCGGGTGCCATGGATGCGCGCGAGCTGCTGGTCGTAATCCGAGATCATCTCGGCGTACCATTGCTCGACGACCTTGAGCAGCAGGTCGCGCTTGTTGGCGAAATAGCGGTAGATCGTGCCCTCGACGACACCGGCGCGCTCGGCGATTTCCGAAGTGAGGGCGTCGGCATAGCCCTTCTCCTTGAAGACCGCGCGCGCCGCCGTCATGAGTGCCGCCACCCGCATCTCCCGCGGCAGCCGCGAGACCGGGCGGCGCGCACCGCGCGGCAATGTGACAACGGTGCTCAAAATCGGAAAACCCCGTTGCCCGGCGCACCGAACGGCGCGTTCAGCGAGGCCGAGATCGCGATGCCCAGGGCGTTGCGGGTATCGACGGGATCGATGATGCCGTCATCCCACAGCTCGGAGGTCGAGTGATAGGCCGAGATCTGCTCGTTATAGGCGGCGAGCGTGGTGTTGTAGATCTCGTCGAGCACCTGCTTGTCGACCGGCATGCCGGTGCGCTCCATCTGCCGTAGCTTGACTTCGACCAGGGTATTGGCGGCCTGCTCGCCACCCATGACGCCGATCTGGTGGTTCGGCCAGGTGAAGAGAAAGCGGCCATCATAGGCGCGCCCGCACATGCCGTAATTTCCGGCGCCGAACGAGGCGTGGCACATCACCGTGAACTTCGGCACATGGCTGCAGGACAGCGCCATGATCATCTTGGCGCCATCCTTGGTGATCCCCGCCGCCTCGTATTCGCGGCCGACCATATAGCCGGTGATGTTCTGCAGGAACAGGATCGGGGTGTTGTTCTGATTGCACAATTCGATGAAGTGCGCACCCTTGAGGGCGCTGTCATTGAACAGCACGCCGTTATTGGCGAGGATACCGATGCGATAGCCCCAGAGATGGGCGTAGCCGCAGATCAGGGTGGTACCGTAAGCGGGCTGATATTCATGGAAGCGGCTGCCGTCGACCAGTCGGGCGATGACCTCGCGGCTGTCGAAGCCCTTCTTCGGCGCGTCCGGGATGATGCCGTAGAGCTCGTCGGCATCGTAGAGCGGCGGCTCGGGGATTTCGCGATCGACCGCCACCTTATGCGGTCGCTCCCACTGGCTGACGATCTCGCGGCCGATGCGGATGGCGTCGGCTTCGTCGATCGCCGGATAATCGCAGGTGCCGCTCGTCCGGGTGTGGAGATCGGCGCCGCCGAGATCCTCGACGCTGACGATCTCGCCGGTCGCGGCCTTCACGAGCGGCGGGCCGCCGAGGAACACCGCGCCGGTGCCGCGCACGATTACGCTGTAATCGCTGAGCGCCGGAATATAGGCCCCGCCCGCCGTGCAATGGCCGAACACCAGCGCCAGCTGCTTGACGCCCATCTTGCTGAGGATCGCCTGGTTGCGGAAGATCCGCCCCGCCATGTAGCGATCCGGGAACAACTCCGACTGCAGCTGCAGGAAGCCGCCCGCGGAATCGCAGCAATGGATCATCGGCAGCCGGTTCTCGATCGCGATGTCGAGCGAGCGGACGATCTTCTTGATGGTCAGCGGATACCAGGCGCCGCCCTTGATCGTGGAATCATCGGCGTGGATCACGACCTCGCGGCCGGAAACGATGCCGATCCCGGTGATGCTGCTCGCGCCCGGCGCCTCGCCGTCATAGGCCATGTTGGCGGCCAGGCTCGAGAATTCGAGAAACGGCGTGCCGGGGTCGAGCAGCGCCTCGACGCGCTCGCGCGGCAGCATCTTGCCCTGCTTACGGACGCGCTCGATATCGCGGCGCGGCCGCTCGTGGCGCGCCGCTTCCTGTCGACTGCGGAACTCGGCGACCAGAGCCTTGTTGTGGGCATATCGGCTCCGGAACTCTTCCGAGCCGGTATCGATCGCCGAACGAATGATCGCCATCCCCTAACCCTCCTGCGCCGCCGGTGGCGCCAGCGAGACCAGCACGGCGCCGCGCTCGAAGGTCGCGCCCTCGGCGACATGCAGCCGCGCCACCACGCCGGCGCGCGGCGCGGCGATCGTCACCTGCAATTTCATGCTCTCGATCGTCACCAGCCGGGCGCCGAGCGCCACTTCGGTGCCGATTTCGACATGATGTGCGACCAGGGTTCCCGGCATCTCCGCCCGGACCTCGTCACCGCTACCGGCCGCGGCGTCGGTACGGGCGACGCCCTCGCGCCGCTCGAAGACGAAGCTACGGCCCTCCAGCCGAATCTCGATCCTGTCGCTGGTGACCAGCCGCCAGCCCGAGAACTCGCGGTCATCGACGCGGATGGCGAAGCGCCCCTCGACCGCGGCAAGTTCGTCGAGGCGATGCAGTCGCTCGGCCAGGACGACGCCGAGTGCCGGTCGTCGTGCCCGGATATCGAGGTGGAGGTCAGCCTTGTCGCGGCGGATTTCGTAGCTCATGTCAGGCCCTCAATTCCGCCAGCCGCCGATCGAGGCGTGGGGCTCGGGCACGCCGAACGCCAGGTCCCGGAACAGCGGGTCGCCCAGTGCCGCGGCCAGGGCCGCCGCGATCGCGGTCTCGTCATCGCCATCAGGCGCTGCAATATCCGCGGCGAAACGCTCCAGAAAGCCGGTGTCGAGCGTGCCGACCCGGAACACCGGATGCCCGACGACCCGCAGCAGGTAGTCGAGATTGGTCGGCACGCCCATCACCGCGGTCGCGGCAAGCCCGCGCTCGAGACGGGCGAGTGCGGTGTCGCGGTCCTCACCCCAGGCGATCAGCTTGGCCAGCATCGAATCGAAGGCCGGCGTCACGGCCTGGGGCGCGACGATGCCGCCGTCGAAGCGAATCCCCTCGCCGGAAGGCAGCGCGAGCAGGCCGATCCGCCCGGTCGCCGGCCGGAAGCCGTGATCGGGTTCCTCGGCGCAGATGCGGCATTCGATGGCGTGCCCGGTGATCCGGATATCCTCCTGCGCGTGGCCGATGCCTTGGCCCGCGGCGATCCGCAGCTGCACCTCGACGAGATCGAGGCTGGTGATCATCTCCGTCACGGGATGCTCGACCTGCAGGCGGGTATTCATCTCCAGGAAATAGAACTCGCCATCCGCGCCGAGAATGAACTCGACGGTGCCGGCGTTGCGATACTGCGCGGCGCTGGCCAGACGCACGGCGGCCGCGCAGATGCGCTCGCGCAACCCGGCGGGGAGATTGGGCGCCGGCGCTTCCTCGATGATCTTCTGGTAGCGGCGCTGGATCGAACATTCCCGCTCGTAGAGATGGATGACATTGCCCGTCCCGTCGCCGAGCACCTGGACCTCGATGTGGCGCGGCTGCTCGACCAGGCGTTCGGCGAAGACGCGGGGATCGCCGAAATAGCGACCGGCCTCACCCTTCGCCAGCCCGATGTTCTCGGCGAGTTCCTCAGGTTTGCGGACGATCTTCATGCCCTTGCCGCCACCGCCGGCCGAGGCCTTGATCAGCAACGGGAAACCGATCGCCGCGGCCTTCGCCACGAAATCCTCCCCGGCATCGTCCTCGGTGACGCTCGGCGCCACCGGCACGCCATGCGCGGCGGCGAAATCGCGGGAGCGGATCTTGTCGCCCATCAGGCGAATGACTTCGGCGTGGGGGCCGACAAAGATTAGCCCGGCGGCAGCGACGGCCTCGGCAAAGCCGGCGTTCTCCGAGAGAAACCCATAGCCGGGATGGATCGCCGCGGCACCGATCGCCTTGGCGGCGGCAATGATCTGCGCGCCATCGAGATAGGCGCCGCTTGGCACCTTGCCTTCCAGCCGCACGGCCTCGTCCGCCAAGCCGACATGGGGCGCCTTGCGATCTTCGTCGTGATAGACGGCGACACTGGCGATGCCGAGCCGCCGCAACGTCCGGATTACCCGGCACGCGATCTCACCGCGGTTGGCGACGAGCACCTTGTTGAAGAACGCCATAGCCAAGCCATATGCCTTTAATGAATTAAACTCATTAAAATCGGATCGCTTCGCCATTGTCAATCAAGCATTTTTGCCATGACCCTACTGAACAAGTGCCTCGAGGGCTGGGGCTTGCCGAACCGAAGATCCGCAAAGATTCGGTCGACAAGATGAGCAACACTCATTAACATCGGATCCAAAGGCGGCATTGGACCGCCGCGGATTTCCGAGGGAGAGCCAGTAGAATGTCGTCCACAGAACCGCTCCTGCGTCGCAACGACGGCATGCGCTTCGACCTCCAGCCCGCCGAGCGCGAAATTCTCGATGCGGCGGACCGCTTTGCCCGCAAGGAATTCTATCCCCTCGCCGCCCGCATGGATGCCGAGGAATGGTGGCCCGAGGATATCTTCCCCAAGATCGGCGAGGCCGGCTATTTCGGCATCACCGCATCGCCCGACGAAGGCGGCCT
>CAIUCF010000482.1 GCA_903897565.1 uncultured Rhodospirillales bacterium
GCGGCCAGCGCGCGCTGGCCGCGGCGGAAGCGTCGCTCCGTCGGCGGCCAGGGCCGGGTCTGCTCGCCGGCTGTGCCCGAGGCGGCGGCGAGCGCGCCTTCAACGGCCTCGAGCGTGACGAGGACACGACCTTCGAGGCGGCCGAGCGAGGACAAGCCGAGCCGCATCAGCCGCTCCTGCAGCGGCCGCAGGTCGCGTCGCCGCAGGGCCAGGTATTGGGCGAAGTTCAGCATGCTGGCGGCGATCTCGGCACGGCGCAGATGCCGGCGCCACTCGGCATAGGTCGCGCGGCCTTCCGCGGCGACCGCCCGGGTCAGGGACCGGATCTCCGCCAGCAGGGCGAGGGGTGCCTCGTCGACGGGCGCGGTGGTCGCTGACACTGGGGTGGGCATGACGGGCTCCTGGCGAGGGGATGGCGAGCACGGCGTGGCGGCAGCCGATCTCGGCACCGCACGCAGGCTCCAGGTTTCCGGCCGCTCGCGCCTTGATCTTGAGCAAGCTTCGGCCGGGCGACGCACAGTATCGGTGGGAGTTGTTACGGCTCGGCGTGCGCGGGGCAGAAAAATCCGGCCGGGCGTGGCAGTCTAACCGCGGGGATCGGCGCCGGCCTGCGCCGGAACCGGGTGATGGACCGAACCCCAAACGCTGCGCAAACGCAGGGCGGGCTTTTCGACGTAATGCCAGGAGAGTGCGGCGAACAGCGCCGCCACCGGCGTGCAGACGAGGATGTTGAGGTACCAGTGATGGGTCCAGCTCCCGAGGGCCGAGAAGGCCTGCTGGATCGGATAGCCATAGAGATACATGCCGTAGGAGTAATCCGCCCCGGTCACGATCCGCAGCCGCCGCGGCGACGTCAATCCCAGATAGACCGTCAGGTAGGCCACGAACACCGACGCGAAGAGATCGCCGCCGCGGACGAAGCCATAGAGCAGGACGGCGCTGACCAGGCAGATCAGGAACAGTTTGACGTTCCAGATAATCTTGTCGCGATAGAGAAAGATCGTGACGCCCAACAGAAAGGAGACGACCAGCATGATGCCCGGAACCAATGTCGGATAGACATTCCAACCGGCGCCATAGATCTTGTAGCGATAGGCGCAGCTCGCGATCGTGACGAATACGGCGGTGATCGGCGCCACAATTCTATATTTCAAGACTGAGAAGACGAAGAGGACCGACAGGATAATGTAGCAGTTCAGCTCGAAGGGGATGGTCCAGAGCTGGGCGTTGACCATTCTTTGTGCCGGGTTATTCGCGAAGACGCCGGGAAGATCGAAGTGGATGTATCCGGTAATGTTGAGCAGATAGGATCTGAACTCGACATTGGAGAAATAATCCCGGTAGTCGAATGTCGTGAAGATCGGGCCCAGAATAAACGCGGAGAGAATGACTTCGACGACCAGGGCCGGATAAATCCTGATGGCCCGCAGCCACAGGAACATGCCCAGGGTTCGCGTCCGCTCGAGGCTTCCCGCGACGAGAAAGCCGCTCAATGCGAAGAACATCGGCAGGATCAGCTTGAAGACCGGCCGAAGCGGCGAGTGCCAAACCTCGGTCTCGAACGGAAAGCCATAACAGGTGCTGACGCTGTGCTCCCAGATGACCGAGCTTGCTAAAATTATTCTTATGTAATCAAAGCCCGATGGGCGTCCGGAGGTCTGATCAAGTCTTTCTCCGATGCGCATCGATTACTCCTGATCTCACAAGAAATTATCGAGTCTAAAGGCGACCCTGGGAGTTATCGTCGATTATTCAGTAAGGGCAGGCGATCACACATTTCCATAAGGGGGAACAATGTTCGAGAAAGCAACCCAAGATTTATTCAACGCTCGGACACGCCCCTGCACAGGCTCCAAGCCCCCGCGGTCGGACTCCCCGGGGGCGATGACGGACGGAACTGTGATCGCGACCCCGCCTGTCAGAACACCGGGCGCTCCGCGGGAGTTCCCGCGTCCGGAAGCGGACGAAACCCTCTCGCCTCCAGGTTCGTCCGGCCGGCGGCCGTGGCGGCAGCTGGCGATGGCCTGTTCCGGTGCCCGTCAGATTTCCTGGCGTCGCCATCGAGTGCGGCCCGCAATTCGAGGCGTGCCCGCGAGACCCGGCTCTTCATCGTCCCGACCGCGCAGCCGGCGGCCGCGGCCGCCTCTTCATAGGAGGAGCCGTTGACGCCGACCAGCAGCAGCGCCTCGCGCTGCGGGGCCGGGAGCCGGTGGAAATGCCGCTCGAAATCGCGCAGCTGCAGGTTCTCCTCCTGACCACCGCTCATCGAGCCTTCGGAGGGGCAGACCTCCAACGAGACGGTGAGGCGAACCGCGCCGCGTCGCAGATCGTTGAAATAGCGATTGCGCAGGATGACGACCAGCCAACCGCGCAGATTGGTTCCCGGCTGGAACTGATCGCGGGCACCGATCGCCCCGACCACCGTATCGTGGACGAGGTCCTCGGCGACGGCATGGTTGCGGGACAGCAGATGGGCGAAACCGCGTAGATGCGGCAGGCATTCGAGAATGCCCTCATGAAACGGGTCTAGGTAAGCCATGGAATTGATCCTCCGACACGCTGGAAAATTAGCGGCGAATGGGGCTGCGACGGCAGGGTCGGAATCTACCCAGCCCCTGATCGGGCTCGA
>CAIUCF010000483.1 GCA_903897565.1 uncultured Rhodospirillales bacterium
CGATCTCGAGCCCCCAGGCCGGACCCAGGCTCAACGCCACCAGGAACAGCGGCAGTTGTGCCATCCAGAACAGGATCATTCCGCCCATCGACCCGGTCTGAAAGGCCAGGAACAACAGAGCGGAAAACGCACCACCTACGAGAGCGGCAAGGCCCGGACGCAGAGACGACATAGCATCAGGCCCGGGATGCCTCGAACCCGTGGATCAGCGGATCGCGTAAGGCAGCAGGCCCAGGAAACGCGCGCGCTTGATGGCCTGAGCCAATTCGCGCTGCTTCTTCGCCGACACCGCGGTGATCCGGCTCGGGACGATCTTGCCCCGCTCCGACACGAAACGCTGCAGCAGCTTTACGTCCTTGTAATCGATCTTCGGCGCGGACGGGCCCGAGAACGGGCAGGTCTTGTGCCGACGGAAGAAGGGACGGCGGGTCGCGGGGCGACCGCCACCATCCTTGTCACCGCCACGGGCTTCGTGGCGCTCAGTGCTGTTCTCGCGCATTATTCAATCGCTCCGCCGAAGCCGCGATCACCGCGACCTTCGCCACCAAAACCACCGCGGCTTTCGCCGCCAAAGCCGCCACGACCACCGCCGTCGCCGCCGAAGCCGCCACGGTCACCGAAGCTGCGCCGGGGGCGCTCTTCGCGGGCGCCCTTGTTCTGCATCGCAGCAGAGGGGCCTTCCTCGAGTTCGTCGACGCGAACGGTCATGAAGCGCAGGATGTCTTCGTTGATCGCCATGGTGCGCTCGAGTTCCTTCACCGCGGCCGAAGGGCCGTCGATGTTGAGGAGCGCGTAGTGGCCCTTGCGGTTCTTCTTGATCCGGTAAGCCAGGTTCTTGAGGCCCCAATACTCGCGCTTCGTCACGTTCCCGCCCTGTTCGGCGATCGTGGCGGCGAAGGTCTCGATGAGGGCTTCGGCCTGGGTTCCAGAAATATCTTGGCGTGCGATAATCACGCACTCATAAAACGACATCGACAGTAACCCCTTATGGCTCTTTGTGGTTCGCCGTAGGCCGACCTGTTCAGCCAATACGCGACGAACCTTAGCCGGCACAAAAATCCGGCAAGGAGTCGAGGGCGCGGAATATACATGAATGCCCGCGCCCCGCAAGCCCTCGTTCGCGGGCGTTTTCGCGACGGTCCCGTGCCGGATCAGAGGATCGACTGGACGACGCCGCCATCGACTCGCAGGGCCGCCCCGTTGGTGGCCGAGGCCTGGAGCGAGCAGGTGTAGACGACCATGTTGGCGACTTCCTCGACCGTCGCGAAGCGCTTGAGCAGCGATGTCGGGCGGAGGTCGCGGACGAAACTCTCGGCGACGGCTTCCGGCGTCGTGTTGGTCTGGTTGGCGATCGCCTTGACGAAGACATCGGCGCCGTCCGAATGCGTCGGCCCGGGAAGTACCGAGTTCACCGTGACGTTGGTCCCCGCCGTCAGTTCCGCGAGCCCGCGGGAGATGGCCAGCTGTGCGGTCTTGGTGAAACCGTAATGGATCATGTCCTTGGGGATCTGGACCGCCGATTCGGAGGAGATGAAGACGATTCGGCCCCAATTGGCGCCGAGCATGCCGGCGAGGTAGTGGCGTGACAGGCGGACCCCCGACATGACGTTCGTCTCGAAGAACCGGGTCCAGTCGGCATCGTCGATGGCGAAGAACGGCTTGGGCTCGTAGATGCCGGCGTTGTTGACGAGGATGTCGACATGGGGAAGCGCCGCGATCAGCGCGTCGCAGCCGGCGGCCGTCGCAACGTCCGCGGCGATTCCTTCTACGGCGGCAGCCGGCGCTGTGGCCTTGACCCTGGCGACCGCGGCGCCGACTCGGTCCTGGTTTCTGCCGTTGACGATGACACGGGCGCCCGCGCGGGCGAGACCGGTTGCGATCGCAAGCCCGATGCCGGCGCTGGAGCCGGTGACGAGTGCGGTCTTGCCGTCGAGATTGATATGCACGTGAAGACTCCTGAGTGCTGGGGCCGGGTCCCCAGAATGGCTGGAACGGGCGCGCGCTTCAAGCCAAGGCCCGAAGGCCGACACGTGGTGGGGGCGAGCGCACTTGACTCCGAGGGAGGTCGCGCTATCACTGACGACCACTTTCGCGGCCCAGTCGCGGGACCAAATTCTGGGTCGGCCGGCGGTTTGTTCGGCCCGTCCCTTCGTCGGGAGAAACGTCGTCGTGAGCAAGCGCGCTCTTGTATTTCCAGGTCAAGGCTCTCAGGCCGTCGGCATGGGCAGCGAACTCGTCGCGGCATTCGCGTCCGCCCGCCAGGTCTGGGAAGAGGTCGATGACGCCCTCGGCGAACGCCTCTCGGCCCTCGTCGCCGAAGGTCCGATCGAGACCCTCACTCTCACGGAAAATGCCCAGCCCGCCTTGTTGACGACGTCGATCGTCGTGATGCGGGTGCTCGAGCGGGAAGGTGGCTTCGATCTCGCCTCGCAGGTCGCGTTCGTCGCCGGCCATTCGCTCGGCGAATATTCCGCCCTCACGGCGGCGGGCGCGCTCACCTTGCGCGACGCCGTCCGTCTCGTGAGAGCGCGCGGTCTGGCGATGCAGCAAGCCGTCCCCGTCGGAACCGGCGCGATGGCGGCCCTGCTCGGCGCCGAACTCGAGATCGGCGAGAAGATTGCCCGCGAAGCCGCCCAGGCGACCGGCGAGGTTTGTGCTGCAGCCAACGACAATGGCGGCGGCCAGCTCGTGCTGTCGGGCCACAAGACGGCCATCGAGAAAGCGATCGCGATCGCGGCGGAAAAGGGCATCAAGCGCTCGATCATGCTGCCGGTGAGCGCGCCGTTCCATTCGCCGCTGATGCAGCCCGCCGCCGATGTCATGGCGACG
>CAIUCF010000484.1 GCA_903897565.1 uncultured Rhodospirillales bacterium
AGTTTTCTTCGTGACGACGACCGGGGTCGAAGGAACTGCTCATGCCTCTTTGGGGGCGGTGTTCAGCGCCCTCGACCGATCTCTCGCAATAGGCTCGCCGCGATCCTGCGCCGGTTCCACCACGTTGGAGCCGGTGACCCCTTTGAGGTTCGCCCCCAACCCGCGAGCGTTTCGCCCAGCGTCGCCGGCGACGCCGGATGACAGGCGATCAGGCGCCTCAACGCTTCCTACAATTTCGCGATCGACGACGCCGATGCCTGGGCCGCCTGCTTTACCGTCGATGGCGTCTTCAACGCGCTGATCGAGGGTGGGATCTGCGTCTACGAGGACCGGCTGGCGCGGGAGAACGGTGCCTGGGAGTACAGCCGCCGCGATGTTGCGCTGAAGAACAAGTTCGTCGAATTCACCGAAGTGGCGTGAGGCGAGGCTACCGCTCGCTCAGGATGGCTTCGATCGCCACTTTCCGCTCGCCCGCGACCAAGGGCACGAGCTCCCCCGGGAAATCGGTGCGGAATTCCACCCCGTCTTCGCGGGCAGCGAGCAGGAACCGATCCAGCGACTCCATCGCGCCGGTCGGCAGGTCATGGATGACGGTCACCGTCCATTCCTGCGCCGCGATCTGGGCGCGGGCGGTGTCCGGCCAGCCGTCCGGGTTCAGCCAATCCTCCGGAATGCTGTTCCACAGCACCATCGTGTAGCCGTTCGCGCTCAGATATTCGTAGGCCGTGCGGGACATCACCCGCTTGTCGAGATGACCGCCGCCGCCATAGGGGCGGAACAGGCGCTCGCTTCCCAGGTCGCCGAGCAGGGCCTGGGTGCGTTCGATCTCGCCGATGACCTTGGCCTGATCCGGCTCTGCCCCGAAGAGTACCGTATGCGTGTAGGTATGGTTGCCGAGGCGATGGCCGTCGGCAACGATCCGATCGATGAGCGCGCGGCCGGCGGGATTATCGATGTTCTCGCCGACGACGAAGAACGTGGCGGCAATACCGTGTCGGCTCAAGGTATCCAGGACGGCCTCCGTCACGCCAGGCGTCGGTCCGTTGTCGAATGTCAGACTCACCTTCTTGCCGGGCATCGCGATCCTCCCCTCGTCATCGATCACGGTATAACGCGCGGCCGATTTCGCAAACTACCTGCTATCCGATCAGCGTTGCGGGGTCAGGCCATTGGGTGGTCTTGAGAGCGGCACATCGATAGGAAGGTCAAGCCGCGGCGACGCCGCCCGTCCTCGGGATTCCAGCCACGCTCCAGTATCCCTTGATACTGCGACACCAAGGCTCGTCGCAACCGCCCAGAAACGCGAAAAGCCGCAGTTTCCTGCGGCTTTTTCGTCGATCGCGAATTGGAGCGGGCGAAGGGATTCGAACCCTCGACCCCAACCTTGGCAAGGTTGTGCTCTACCCCTGAGCTACGCCCGCGCTCCTTGAACTCGACGGCGCGGCCCGCCGAGGCGGTTCTTATTATCCAAGCCGGATGCCGATGCAAGGAGTTTTTGACGGCGATCGATCCATCTTCGCGGTTGACGGCGGGAGCACCCGCGACCGAAGTTGCGGATCATCTCACGCCCCCGCCGCGAATAGGCCGACCATGACCGATCAGATCACCCTGCGCCGTCCCGACGACTGGCACGTCCATCTCCGCGACGGCGCCATGCTGCAGGCGGTGGCCGGCTACACCGCGCGGCAGTTCGGCCGCGCCATCATCATGCCCAATCTGACGCCGCCGATCACCACGGCCGCGGCTGCCGATTCCTATCGCGTGCGCATCCTCGGGGCGCTGCCGGCCGGGGTCGATTTCACGCCGCTGATGACCCTGTACCTGACCGACGACGCCGATCCGGCGGTGGTGGAGGCCGGCTACCGTGCCGGCTCCTGGATCGCAGCCAAGCTCTACCCGGCGCGGGCCACCACCAATTCGCATTTCGGCGTCACCGATATCGCCAAGATCGGCGGCGTGCTCGAGCGCATGGCGCGGATCGGCATGCCGCTGCTGGTCCATGGCGAGGTCACCGATCCCCAGGTCGATATCTTCGATCGCGAGGCCGCCTTTATCGACGACGTGCTGATCCCGCTGCGCGCCCGCCTGCCCGAGCTCAAGATCGTGTTCGAGCATGTCACCACCGAAGAGGCGGTGGCCTATGTCAGCGAGTCGGCCCCCGGGATCGGTGCGACGATCACGCCGCATCACCTTGTCATCAACCGCAACGCCCTGTTCGCCGGTGGCTTGCGGCCGCATGCCTATTGCCTGCCGGTCGCCAAGCGCGAGCGCCATCGCCAGGCGCTGCGCCGCGCCGCCACCGGTGGCAACGAGCGCTTCTTCCTCGGCACCGATACCGCGCCGCATCTGGTCGCCGCCAAGGAAGCCGATTGCGGCTGCGCCGGCATCTTCTGCGCGCCGGCCGCACTTGAGGTCTATGCCGGAGTGTTCGACGAAATGGGGGCGCTCGACCGCCTCGAAGCGTTCGCCAGCCGCAACGGCCCGCGCTTCTACGGGCTGCCGGTCAACGAGACGCGCGTGACGCTGCGGCGGGAGCCGACGGCGGTCGCCGCGGAACTCGGCGGGGTGCGACCGTTCCTGGCCGGCGAGACGCTGCCATGGCGGTTTGTGGGGTAGGCTGAAACCGCATTATTCTAGCCGTCATCCCCGGGGAGGCGGGGATCCACCCTTCGAGCGACGGAACGGCGGCCGCATGGATCCCCGCCTTCGCGGGGATGACGAGCGAGAGGGGAGCGAGGGACGCGCCTACGCCCGCCCGAACTTAACCCCTTTGCGTTCCTTGCCGAGGCCGACGAC
>CAIUCF010000485.1 GCA_903897565.1 uncultured Rhodospirillales bacterium
CCATCTCCAGACCGAGAACGCGGCCAAGATCCATGCCGAGCGCATGGAGCAGCAGCACCGCGTGGCGATGCTGCGACCCGAACATCTCGACCCCGATCTGCTCGACGAACAGGCGCGACTAGCCCTCAATCTGGTCGGGCCGGACCAGATCGTGCTGTTGAACAATCAAGAAAATCCGAAGAAGTAGCGACGGCTTCAACGGTGGCCTGCGGTACGCGATGCTTGACGCCTGCGCGCGCGCGTTCCACTTGTAGCGCCTGAATGCAGCAGTGAAAGCGCCCCCAGCGTGACCGAGAGCCCGACCGTCGCCGTCAAGCCGCGGCATCCGGAGAAGATGCGCAATCCCGACCGGCCGTCCGGCCGCAAGCCGGACTGGCTGCGGGTGCGGGCGCCGTTGAGCCGCGAATATATCGAGTCCCGGGATTTGGTCCGTTCGCTCAAGCTCAATACCGTGTGCGAGGAGGCGTCCTGCCCCAATATCGGCGAATGCTGGTCGCAGAAGCACGTCACCGTGATGATCCTGGGCAGCGTCTGCACCCGCGCCTGCGCCTTCTGCAACGTCGCGACCGGCAAGCCCGACAAGCTCGACCCGCATGAGCCCGAGCATGTCGGCGAGGCGGCGGCCGCCCTCGGCCTCGGCCATATCGTCGTGACCTCGGTGGATCGCGACGATCTCGACGACGGCGGCGCGGACCAGTTCGTCAAGACGATCGCGGCCATCCGCCGCCATTCGCCGGGCACCACGATCGAGGTGCTGACGCCCGATTTCATGCGCAAGCCCGGCGCGATCGAGGCCGTGGTCGCCGCCAAGCCGGACGTGTTCAACCACAATCTCGAAACCGTGCCGCGGCTCTATGCCGAGGTTCGGCCGGGCGCCCGTTATTTCCACTCGCTGCGCCTGCTCGACACGGTCAAGCGGCTCGACCCGACCATCTTCACCAAATCCGGCATCATGGTCGGCCTGGGCGAGGAGAAGCCCGAAGTGCTGCAGGTGATGGACGATCTCCGCGCGGCCGATGTCGATTTCATGACCATCGGCCAGTACCTGCAGCCGACCCCGAAGCACCATCCGATCGCCGACTGGGTGACGCCCGAGGAATTCGACGCCTATCGCAAGGCGGGGCTGTCGAAGGGTTTCCTCGTCGTGGCGGCGACGCCGCTCACGCGCTCCTCCTATCATGCCGGCGACGATTTCCAGCGTCTGCGTGCGGCCCGGCTCGCCAAGCTGGCGGCCGCCGGCGGCTGAGGGTCGGCGATGCATCGGCATACCGAGCGGCGCGTCCTGCCGTTCACCCCGGCGCAGATGTATGATCTGGTCGCCGATATCGAGAAATACCCGTTGTTCCTGCCCTGGTGCTCAGGCGCGCGGATCCGCGAGCGGCGCGACAATCTCGTCGTCGCCGACCTGATGATCAGCTTCAAGATCTATCGCGAACGCTTCACCTCGAAGGTGACATTGCAGGCGCCGGATCGCATTGACACCGTGTTCTCGGAAGGGCCGTTCAAGCATCTGCAGAACCGCTGGGTGTTCCTGCCCGATCCCGGCGGCTGTCTGGTCGATTTCTTCGTCGAGTTCGAGTTCAAGTCGAAGATCCTCGACAAGCTGATCTCCGTGCTCTTCAACGAAGCGGTGCACCGCATGGTCAAGGCTTTCGAGACCCGAGCCCAGGCGCTGTATGGGCGTACTGGGGCGCTACCTGCACCGTCTCTCGCACGCTGAGTCTCGGCTCAAAGTCCTCCCCGATCAAGGGGAGGGAATGCTCGCCGCTCCCATCGTTTCCAGCAAAGCTTCCAGCGCGCAGATCACGGTCGCGCGGCGGATCGCGTTGCGGTCGCCAGGGAAGACATGCGACCAGGTCGCGGTCTCGCGGCCCCAGAGGGCGAGGCCGAAATGGACGAGGCCGACCGGCTTCTCGGCGCTGCCGCCGCCCGGACCGGCGACCCCGGTGACGGCGACCGTCAGATCGACATCCGGGAGCCGTGACAGGGCGCCCTCGGCCATGGCGCTCGCGACCTCGGCGCTGACCGCACCGACCGCGGCAAGGACATCGGGGTCGACGCCCAGCAGGGCGGTCTTGGCTTCGTTCGAATAGGTGACGAAGCCGCCGACGACGACGTCGGAGGAGCCGGCGATCGCGGTCAATGCGCCGGCGATCAACCCGCCGGTGCAGGATTCGGCGGTGCCGAGCTTGAGGCCTCGGGCTCGGCTCGCCTCGAGCAGCCTGATCGCCAGAGCCTCGATTTCCGCGTCCATCATCGCCGCCATCCTTCGGGGATAAAATGCCAGATCATCATCGTCACGATCAGAGCGTAAACAGCCGCGAGCACATCGTCGAGCATCCAACGGATCGTGTCGTTGGAGAGGCCAGAGAGGCGCGCGTTCTCATGCGCCCAATCGAGCGATTGCTTGGAGGCGTCGACATGGGTCACGTGTGCGCCTGCTTGCGCGGCGACAATCGAGGCAATACCAGTGTATCCAAAGAGGTTAAGAACGCGCGGCGCGACAGGAGCCTCCTGCGAAATGTCTCTCACGCGATCTCCTATCCACTGCCAGTTGGGCGCTTGCTCGGGGAAGATGCCGGTGTGCTTGAAGCTCGTGAGGCGCAGATGCGCCTTCGCGTCGCCCCAGGCGACCGGCCAGGTCTCGGGTACGGGTGCGTGCGTGTGCCACTTGCCCTTGCCATCCTCGAACTTGAATTCGGCAACTGCGCGCTGCCACTCGCCAGGCTTGGCCTTGGTCCACAGCGCCTCGGTCTCGGGGCGCGCGAGCACGAGCGAGCCGAAGCGCTCGAGCTTCATGTTCTCGCCGCTGTCGATGAGTTCGTAATCCGCCCACGGCTCTGCGGTCAAGTCCGCTCGCTTCATAGAGCTTGTCCTGCGAAGCCTTGCTTGCCCTGCGTAGCTTGAGCGGAGTGGGGGCGAAGTAGGGCTTCGGGGTGTCGCTTGCTCCACTCGTAGAAGACGATGCCAGCGGATGCGGCGGCGTTCAAGGATTCAGCGCGCGAGTGCATGGGGATGGCGAGGTCGATATCGCAGGCAGCGCGCGTAATCGCGCGCACGCCCGAACCCTCGTTCCCGATCACGAATGC
>CAIUCF010000486.1 GCA_903897565.1 uncultured Rhodospirillales bacterium
CCGAACTCGTGCCGAACATCCTCAAACTGCTCGGCCAGACCGCGCATCCGGACTATGCGCTCGCCCGCTTCGATGAGTTCCTGAGCGTGCTGCCGACCGGCATCCAGCTGTTTTCGCTGTTCCGGGCCCGCCGCGATCTGCTTGATCTGGTCGCGGAGATCATGGGCGATGCTCCCGGCCTCGCGGTTCGGCTGAGCCGCAAGCCGCTGTTGCTCGACGCCGTGCTGACCCGCGATTTCTTCCAGCCGCTGCCGGCCGATCCGGTCGTCGTCGGCCGGCTGCTGAACGGCGAGCTGGAGCGGATGCTCGAAGAGGCCCGCGATTTCCAGGACGTGCTCGACCTGACGCGACGCTGGACGGGCGACCAGAAGTTCCAGATCGGCGTCCAACATCTCCAGGGCCGCATCGACGCCACCCTGGCCGGCGTCCATTTCACCGCGGTCGCCGAGACGGTGATCAATGTATTGCTGCCGCGGGTCACCGCGGAACTCGTGAAGAACCACGGCACCATCTGCGGCGGCAGCTTCGTGGTCATGGCGCTCGGCAAGATGGGCAGCCGCGAGATGACGGCGGCGTCGGATCTCGACCTCATCTTCGTCTACGACGTCGGCGATGCTCTCGACCAGTCGGACGGGGCGAAGCCATTGGCCAGCAGCAGCTACTACGCCCGGCTCGGCCAGCGCCTGATCAACGCGCTGACCGCGACGACCGGAGAAGGCGGGCTCTACGAGGTCGACATGCGGCTGCGTCCTTCCGGTGCGGCGGGCCCGATCGCGTCGAGCCTGGAGGCCTTCGCGCGCTATCACGCGGAACAAGCCTGGACCTGGGAATACATGGCGCTGACCCGCGGCCGGGTGATCGCGGGCGATCGCGCGCTCGGGGCACGGGTCGGCTCCCTGGTGGCGCAAATCCTGACCCAGCCGCGCGATCCGGACCGACTGCTGATCGATGTCGCCGATATGCGCCACCGTATCATCCAGCAGCACCAACGCCCCTCGCCCTGGGACTGGAAGCACCGCCGCGGCGGCCTGATCGATATCGAATTCATCTCGCAGTACCTGCTGCTTCGCCACGCCCCGGGTCATCCCCACCTGCTGGCCCTCGGCACCGCGGAGATCATCGAGGGCGTGGCGGCGGAAGGCCTGCTCGATCGCGAGACCGCAGCCGCATTGATCGAAGCCCTGGCGTTGTGGCGGCAGATCCACAGCATGCTGCGCATCGCGCTCGACGCGGCAGAGGAGAAATCGGAGCCGGTCGAACGCTTGATGGCGCGCGCGACCGGCATTACAGATCCACAGGCGCGTGCCGAACGTATCAACGACACGGCGGAGGCGGTGCTCAAAGCCTATGATCGCCTGGTCGAACAACCGGCTCGCGACGCCGCCGCGCGTCTCGCCGCTTCCTCGTCTTCCGACAGCCCAGCCAAAGGACCTCAGAGCCCATGACCCTCGCGATCGGTATGCCCGCCCCCGACTTCACCCTGCCCGCGACCGGCGGTGCGCCGGTCACCCTGTCGCAGTTCCGCGGCAAGAAGGTGATCGTGTACTTCTACCCGAAGGACGACACCCCCGGCTGCACCAAGGAAGCCTGCGGATTTCGCGACGCCCTGCCGGATTTCAGCGGCGCCGACGCCGTCATCATCGGCATCTCCAAGGACAGCGTCGCCAGCCACGACAAGTTCCGCGGCAAGTACGAACTGCCGTTCCTGCTGGCTTCCGACGACGACGGCAAGGTCACCGAGAGTTTCGGCAGCTGGGTCGAAAAGCTGAATTACGGCAAGCGCTATATGGGCATCGATCGCTCGACCTTCGTCATCGATCGCGCCGGGATCGTTCAGGCGATCTGGCACAAGGTCAAGGTCGACGGCCATGTCGAGAAGGTGCTCGACGTCGTGAAGGCGCTGCCCTGAGCGTGCAGACCGGCGACAACGGTCTGTTCGCGGGCGCCGTCGCTATCCTCGAGAGCGCATCGCCTGCCGATAAGCTGGAACGGACCGGAACGATTGCGCGATCATGGCATGCTCGGGAGCTTCCGCGCGGCGATGCAGTCGCCGTACCGGAGCGCCCGGCGCGCCCCGACCGACCGGTGCTGCTACTGCCGCGCGAGATGCCGCGCCGCCGCGCCGCCGGCGGCCACAAGACCCTCGCCCTGCTGCATTCGGTCGCCCATATCGAGCTCAACGCGATCGATCTCGCCTGGGACCTGATCGCCCGTTTCGGTCCCATCTTGCCGGACGCCGCGCTCGACGACTGGGTCGCAGTCGCCGCGGAGGAGGCGGAGCATTTCGCGCTACTGGCGACGCGGATGGCCGAGTTGGGCGGCGCCTATGGCGACCTGCCGGCCCATGACGGGCTGTGGCAGGCCGCGGTGGCAACGTCGGGCGACCTGCTGGCGCGCTTGGCGGTCGTGCCGCTGGTGCTGGAAGCGCGCGGGCTCGACGTGACGCCGGGCATGATCGAAACCTTCCGCCGTCACGGCGACGGCGCGACCGTGGCCGTACTGGAGCGCATCTATCGCGACGAGATCGGTCACGTCGCCGCCGGCATGCGCTGGTTTCTCTGGGCCTGTGAGAACGCGCAGCTGCCGCCGCGCGAGACCTGGCAAGAGCTGGTCGGGCGGCATTTCAAGGGCGCCCTGAAACCGCCATTCAACGCGGCGGGCCGCGCCGCGGCGGATTTCCCGGTCAGCTTCTACGAAACCGCGGGTATCGCGTGATGGCCGAAACCTTCTACGCCCGCCTCGAACCCATGGTCCGGATCGAGCAGACATTCGAGGCACGCCGCTATTCCCCTGTGCCGGCCGATTGGCTGGTCGTCGTCACCGATATCGAAGGATCGACCGCCGCGATCGAGGCAGGGCTGCAGAAGAGCGTGAATTTCTGCGGAGCGGCCGCCATCGCCGCACTCAAGAACCTGTGCCTGCCCGACATCATTCCCTTCCAGTTCGGCGGCGATGGCGCCGTGATCCTGGTGCCGCCGCACCAAGCGAGCTCTGCCAGGGTCGTGCTGGCGCGGACGCGGCGCTTCGTCGGCGAGGAATACGGGCTCTCCCTGCGGGTCGGCGCCGCCACGGTCGAGCAGTTGCACCGTTACGGCCTGACGCTCAAGGTCGGCCGGCACGAACCTTCGGTGGGGAACTCCTTCGCCGTGTTCCAGGGCGACGCCGTCGATCGCCTCGAAGCCGCGATCAAGAACCGCGGCGATCCGGATCTGCGCGATCTCGCCATGATCGACCCGGCCCTCGATGATGGTGAACCACCTGATTTCACCGGGCTGTCCTGCCGCTGGTCGCCCTTGCCGTCCAATCTGGGCCAGATGGTGGCGCTGATCGTCCAGGGCGACTTCGATCACGCCGCGCTCTACGCCGATCTGCAGCGGCTGGCGGAGATCGCCGAATTGAAAGCCGTGCGCCGCGAAAACCTCGTCAGCCGCTGGCCGCCGCGCGATTTCATGCTCGAAGCCCGGGCGATTCGCGGTCGTCGCCCGCTGTTCCTGGCCGCGCTCCAGGTGCTCCTGGTGAGCTTCCTCGCCGTCACCCTCCTCCGGTTTCGCATCAAGCTCGGGGGCTTCAATCCGGAAACCTATATCCGCGGCCTGATCGTCAATACCGACTTCCCCAAGCGCGACCGCACCGTCGCCCTGGTGTTCGATTGCGGCCAGGCGCAGGCCGCGGCGGTCCGCGGCTATCTCGACCGGCGCGCCGCCGCCGGGGAGCTGCACTATGGAATGCAGGTGTCGAACGAGGCCTTGATGACCTGCCTGGTGACCAATCTGGCCGAGGACCGCCACGTCCATTTCGTCGATGGCGGCGCCGGCGGCTATACGCTCGCCGCCAAGCAGTTGAAGGGTAAGCTGGCGGCTTCCGCTACTGCAGCGTTAGCGGGCTAAGGCGTTACCAGCGTCGGCCAGGGGTAATCCTCTGGCCGGAAGGTCCCGAAGGCGACGTCATGGACATATTTGGCGACGAGCTGCTCGTTGAACAGCGCGTGGTAACGGGCGCGGCCCTGACGGCCGATCTTCTGGCGATAGGCGCGATCGCCGACCAACCGCTCGATCTGCGCCAGCAGATCGTCGATCGTCGAGAAGAACGCGAATTCCTCCTCCGAGAATAGGTCGGTATAGCCGGTGGCGCGATCGACGAGCACCGCCATGCCATTGCCGGCCATATGGGCGATGCGGTCGGAAGAGTAGAGATACTGGTCGTTGCGCCGGCTCATGTTGAGACCAGATCCGGTCGATCCCAGCACGCGATCGAGGGCGCCGCCGACCAGCATCGGCTCGTTGCGGACCGCCGCGAGCTTGAGCCGGATCTTCGGCACCGCCTCCTCGATCCGGGCGACCAGCTGGTTCGGGGTCCATACCCCGCCGCAGACATGGCGCGGACCGTCGGGGTTGAAGAAGGCGCAGAACAGATCGAACAGCGGATCCTCCAAGGTATCGGCACGTCCCCACTCGATCGAAAAATCAACCGGATTCGGCAGAAAGCCGACGGCTTTGCCCGGGCGATACAGCGGCAGCAGGGCATTGCCCGCGGTCGTCACCAGGGTGGCGTCGACGACGTCGAGCTTCGCGATCAGGCGATCGACATTGCCCTGCTCGAACATCGGATCGACGTTGAGCTGGACGACGCGCAGGCCTGGCAAGTCCGAGCGGATATCGGCGATCGTCTCGGCCCGGATGACATCGGCATGGGCCAGGACCAGGAGCGTCGGCTCGATCGTCCGGCAGACGCTGCGCAGCGTGTCGTTGGCGCCCTTGATGCCGAACTTGCGATGGCCGAGAAAACCGCTGGCGCGGGCGACATCGCGATCGGAGAAGTTGACGACCGAATGGCCATTGCGGATCAGGCCGTTGGACAGCTTCCAGGAGGCGCCGTGATAGAAAGCACCGCCCTTGACCTTGAAGCTGAAGCCGCCGACATACACAATTCTTGCCATTACGCCTGTTCCCTGACTATCACGGCCCATCTGTAGCGTCGGCCCGGAGACGGGTCAATTCGCGGGCCGCCCATTGCAGCTCGCGCGCATCGCCGATCGGAAAGACCTGACAGGGATGAAGATCTTGATCACCGGCGGTGCCGGCTTTATCGGCAGCGCGGCCATCCGCCAATTCCTGGCCGAGGGTGCCGAGATCGTCAATCTCGACAAGCTGACCTATGCCGCCACCGCCGCGGACGACGAGAAGACATCGCCCGTCATCCTCGAAGTCGCCGACATCGCCGATCGCGACGGCGTCGACCGGGTGTTCGCGGCGCACCGGCCAGACGCGGTGGTCCATCTGGCCGGCGGCACCCATGTCGATCGTTCGATCGATCGCCCCGACCTGTTCGTGCGCGACAACATCGTCGGCACCCTCACCCTGCTCGAAGCCGCGCGCGGATACTGGCAAACTCTCGAAGCCGAGGCGAAGGCGCAGTTCCGCTTCATGCATATCTCGACGACCGAGGTCTTCGGCTCGCTGCGCGAGGGTACATTCGCCGCCGAGGAATCGCCCTATCACCCGGCAAGCCCCTACGCCGCCTCCAAGGCCAGCGCCGATCATCTGGTCGAGGCCTGGCACCGAACCTATGGCTTGCCGGTCCTGACCACCCATTGCAGCAATAATTACGGCCCCCGGCAGTTTCCCGAGAAGCTGATCCCGCTGATGATTCTGAACGCGCTGGAGGGTAAACCACTGACCGTCTACGGCACCGGCGCCAATGTCCGCGACTGGCTCTATGTCGGCGATCATGCCGCGGCGCTGTCGACCGTGCTCGCGCGTGGCCGGGTGGGCGGCAGCTACAATATCGGCGGCGGGGTCGTGTGCTCGAATCTCGAATTGGTGACGACCCTGTGCCGCCTGCTCGACGAGTTGGCCCCCGCAAGCGTCCATTGTCCGCATGAACGGTTGATCCGCTTCGTGCCCGATCGCCCCGGCCATGACGCCTGGAACGCCGTCGATACCAGCCTGATCCGGGAGACTCTGGGCTGGGCGCCGCGCGAGACCTTGGAAAGCGGGCTGCGGCGCACCGTGTCCTGGTATCTCGACAACGAAGCCTGGTGGCGGCCGATCCGCGACAAGGTCTATGGCGGCGAGCGCCTCGGCCAGACGAACGCGCCGGCTAGTTGAAGCCCGGCCTCTCGGCTTCCTGGATGAGATCCGCCAGATATTTGCCGTAGCTGGTTTTTTCCATCAGCTTCTGCCGGACCCGGAGCTGCTCGACGCCGATGAAGCCGCGACGGAACGCGACTTCCTCGAGGCAGGCGATGCGGACGCCCTGGCGATGCTGCAGGGTGCGGACGAATTCCGCGGCTTCGAGCAGCGAATCATGCGTCCCGGTATCGAGCCAGGCGTGGCCGCGCAGCAAACGTTGAACATAGAGTGTGCCGGCTTCGAGATAGGCGCGGTTGACATCCGTGATCTCGAGCTCGCCGCGCGCCGAGGGCTTGATCGATCGCGCGATCTCGACCACCCGATTGTCGTAGAAATAGAGCCCGGTGACCGCCCAATGCGACGGCGGCTTGGCCGGCTTCTCGACGAGATCGATCGGCTTGCCCTCACGGTCGAAGGCGACGACGCCGTAGCGCTCCGGATCCTCGACCCGGTAGGCGAACACGGTGGCGCCCGCCTCGCGCGCTGCCGCCTCCTGCAGCAGGCCGGAGAGGCCGCCGCCGAAGAAGATGTTGTCGCCGAGGATCAGGGCGACCCGGTCGTCGCCGATGAACTCGGCGCCGAGAATGAAGGCCTGCGCCAGGCCTTCCGGGCGCGGCTGTTCGAGGTAGGCCAGGCTGAGGCCGAAATCGCTGCCGTCGCCGAGCAACGCGCGGAACAACGGCAGATGCTCGGGCGTCGAGATCACCAGGATTTCGCGAATCCCGGCCAGCATCAGCACCGAGAGCGGGTAGTAGATCATCGGCTTGTCGTAGACCGGCAGCAGCTGTTTCGAGAGGCCGAGCGTCGCCGGATAGAGTCGAGTCCCGGCACCGCCGGCGAGAATGATGCCCTTCATGCCGGTTCCTTCAGCCCCCGCCTCGCCGTCGCGGCGTCGCGGGCGAGAATGGCGCGCCACCATTCCGGATGATCGAGATACCACGCGACGGTCGCTGCAAGCCCGGTCTCGAAGCTCTCGCGCGGCGTCCAGCCCAGCTCGCGGCGGATCTTGGCGCTGTCGATGGCGTAGCGCAGATCATGGCCGGGGCGATCGGCGACGAAGCTGATCTGCTCGCGATAGGAGGCGCCGTCGTCGCGCGGCCGGATACGATCCAGGACGTCACAAAGCCCGGTCACGACGTCGATGTTGCGGCGCTCGGCATTGCCACCGATGTTGTAGGTCTCGCCGCGCCGACCCGACTCGAACACCAGCGCCAGGGCGCGGGCGTGGTCCTCGACATGGAGCCAGTCGCGGATGTTCTCGCCCTTGCCGTAGACCGGCAGCTGCTCGCCCGCGAGTGCCTTGATCAGACAGAGCGGGATCAGCTTTTCCGGGAATTGGTAGGGGCCGTAGTTGTTCGAGCAGTTGGTGATGACGATCGGCAGCCCGTAGGTATGGGCCCAGGCCGAGACGAGATGATCGGACGCCGCCTTGCTCGCGGAATAGGGCGAGCGGGGATCATAGGCGGTGGTCTCGGTGAAGGATCCCTGCGGCCCGAGCGAGCCATAGACCTCGTCGGTCGAGACGTGATGGAAGCGAAAGCGCGCGCGACGAGCTTCGGCCAAGGTTTCGAGATGGGCACGGGCGGCCTGCAGCAAGGTGAAGGTGCCGAGGATATTGGTCTCGATGAAGGCGCGCGGCCCGTCGATCGAGCGATCGACATGGCTTTCCGCCGCCAGATGGATGATGCCGTCGGGATCGAACTCCGCGAACAGCCGCCGGAGGAGGCCCTCGTCGCCGATATCGCCGCGGATGAATCGATAGCGCGGATCACCGGCAACCATGACCAGGGAGTCGAGATTGCCGGCATAGGTGAGCTTGTCGAGGTTGAGGATCTCGTGCCCGGTCGTGGCGATCAGATGGCGGATCAATGCCGAGCCGATGAAGCCCGCGCCGCCGGTGACGATGATTTTCAAGGCCCGTCCATTCCCTGTCCCGGCACGCGTATCCTGCTGCATGGGCGCATTATACGGAATCATGCCGGTGCTGACACTGTCCTCGGCGCCGCGACGAGATGCGACCGGTGTGGACAGCATCCCGGGAAAATGATGCTAGTTTGCCGAAGCCATCATCAGGATCACCTCCATGCCGCTCGTCAGTTTTCTCGTTCCCGTCTTCAACAAGGCCCGCTTCCTGCCGGCGGTGCTGCGTGCCCTCGACACCCAGGAAGGTGATTTCAGCCGCGAGTTCATATTCATCGATGACGGCTCGTCCGACGACAGCCCTGCCCTGCTCGCGGCGTTCGCGGCGGGTCGCAGCGATGTCCGGATCATCCGGCTCGAGGATGAAGGCCCGGCCTTCGCCCTGAACCGCGCGGCCGCCATCGCGTCGGGCACCTATCTCAAGATGGTCGACGCCGACGATCTGCTCGTCCCCAACGCGCTGGTATTGCTGCTGAAGGCGATCACGGCCCATGACGCGGTGCTCGCCTTCGGCACCGGCGCCAGCTACGACTCGAAACTGCTGCCCGATATCACCGTGCCGCCTGCGGCCGATGCGCCGACGCGGCGACTCGATCGTCCGCTCGCCACAATCCTGACCGATATTCCGCTGATGAGCACCATCCTGGTGCGCCGGGACGCATTCATCGCCGTCGGCGGCTGCGACGAGCGGGTCTTCGTCCACGACATGCCGATGCTGTACCGGCTGGCCCTGGTCGGTGCCTTCGCCGAGGTGCAGACCGTGCTGCTGCTGATGCCGGAGCAGGATCCGGCGCGCTGGTCGAATCGCAATCACGGCCAGGTGCTCCACGACGTGAACCTGGCCTTCTACTGGCTGCTCGGCGACCACCGCGACGTGCCGAAGGACATTGCCCGCCGCGCCTTTCACCGCGCAGCCGGGCGCGCCTGGAAATGGGCGCATCGCCATGGCGGACAGAGCGTGTTGTCGCGATATTTTCTGCTCAACCTCTTGAGCTACCTGCCGCTTCCTGGCGGTTACCAGAGCCTGATCGGCGCGACGCTCAGCGCCTTCCATCTGAGCTCGAAGATCCGCCACGGCACCTCGCCGCGGCCGTGCTGCCTTGGAGCGAGAGCCTGATTCAGACGTCGTCCGACGTCATCAGGCTCTAACGCCGGCTGATCGAGCGGACGAAATCGACGAGGCCGGGCTGGCGGAAGCGCTTGGTCCGCTCGGCCTCGACGATGGTCTTGAGCTTGGCGAGCGAGCGCTCGAGGTCGCTGTTGACGATGACATAATCGTATTCGGCCCAATGGCTCATCTCGTCGATCGCCTTGTCCATGCGCTTGGCGACGACCTCGCGACTGTCCTCGTTGCGCGCGGTCAGGCGGCGCTCCAGCTCCGAGACCGACGGCGGCAGGATGAAGACCTTCACAAGATCCTGCGGAATGCTCTGCGACAGCTGCTGCGTGCCCTGCCAGTCGAGGTCGCTGACGATATCGCGGCCTTCGCGCAAGGCCGCCTCGACCGGCCCGCGCGGCGTGCCGTAGTGATTGCCGAACACGCTGGCGTGCTCGAGCAGGTCATGGCTAGCGACCATCGCGTCGAAACGGGCCTGGTCGATGAAGTGGTAGTGCACCCCGTCGACCTCGTTGGGCCGGCGCGGCCGGGTCGTGACCGAGATCGACAGCGAGAGGCTCGGGTCGCTCTCGAGCAGCAGCCGCGTCAAGGTCGTCTTGCCCGCCCCCGACGGCGAGGACAGGACCATGATGAATCCGCGGCGGGCAATGTTCTGTTCGCTCATGACTGCTGTTCACTCGATATTCTGGACCTGCTCGCGCAGCTGCTCGATTGCCGCCTTGAGAGCGATGCCGATCTTGGTGAGGCCGATATCGGCCGATTTCGAACACAGGGTATTGGCCTCGCGGTTGAATTCCTGACATAGGAAATCGAAGCGGCGGCCGATATTGACGCCCTCACTCATCAAATCCCGCGCGGCCTGGAGATGGGCTTCCAGACGGTCGAGCTCCTCGCGCACATCGGCGCGGGCGATCAGCAGCGCGACTTCCTGGGCGAGACGCTCTTCTGAAAGCGGCGGCGCGGCCTCGAGCAGGGTCGCCATCTGCTTCTGGAAACGGGTGCGCAGCTGGGCCGGCACCGCCGCAGCCAAGGTCTCGGCTTCGTGGACGTAGCCGGTGATCTCTGCGAGACGCGCGAGCAGCACGGCCGCGGTGCGCTCGCCCTCGGCCTTACGGGACGACGCCAGTGCCTGGAGCGCCGTCGCGAATCCGGCCTGAACTTCCCTGTGCCGCAGCAGGCGCTGTTCCTCGGTGATCTCCGATTCGACGACCTCGATCACGCCGCGGACACCCAGAAGGCCGTCGACCGTAGGCGGTGCTGCCTCGATCACGCCTTCGAGCGAGCGGATCAGGGTAACGAGTTGGGTGAGCACGGCCTCGTTCAGCTTCAGAACGGGCGGCCGCGCCTGTTCCGTCACGCTCAAGGTGCCGCTGATCGAGCCGCGTTTGAGCGCGTCGGCGATCGCGGTCTTGCACGGCGCCTCGAAGCTCTCCCAACCGGGTGGCAGACGCAGGCGCAGGTCGAACGCCTTGCCGTTGACGCTGCGCAATTCCCACACCCAGCTCAGGCCATCGGTCTGACCCTCGGTGCGGGCGAACCCGGTCATGCTGGAAACGCTCAATGCTCTCTCCTCCATGGGCGCGTCACGCCCGCCCATGCTGCGTTCTAGCGCCTCCCGTGCCGCTTGCAAACAGCAAGGCTCAGGGAACAGCCGCGCGCTGCTTCGCCCGCCATTTGGCGATGTTCTGATCCTGCTCCCGCAAGGTCAGGGCAAAGCGGTGGCCGCCATCGCCGCTGGCGACGAAATACAGCGCGTCGGTCGGCTCGGGATGCAGAACCGCCTCGATCGCGGCGCGGCCGGGATTGGCGATCGGCCCCGGCGGCAGGCCCGCGCTGGCATAGGTGTTGTAGGGCGACGGCTGGGCGACGTCGTCATGGGTCAGGCTGCGCCCGAGCGGGCCGTGGCCCTGGGTCAGCGCGTAGATGACCGTCGGGTCGGACTGCAGCTTCATGCCCTTGCGCAGGCGATTATAGAAGACCTGGGCGATCAACCGTCGCTCGGACGGCAGCGATGTTTCCTTCTCGACGATCGACGCCAGGGTTACGGCCTCTTCCCGCGTCCGCAGCGGCAATCCGGCAGCGCGCGCAGGCCAGAGACTGTTCAGGGTCCGCGTCATCTCGCGCATCATGCGATCGACCAGAACCTGTCGCTGGTCGCCATAGACGTAGAAATAGGTATTGGGCAGCAGGCGGCCTTCGCCCGGAGATTGCCCGACCTCGCCCGCCAGCGCCGGCGCCGTGGCGATGACGGCCAGCGCCTCCTCGGTCGTCAGCCCCTCAGGGATGACGACGCGGTGCACGACGACGTCGCCGCGGTCGAGGATGTCGGCCACTGCGGCGGGGCTGATCCCCTTGTCGAAGGCGTATTCGCCGGCTTTGAAGAATTTGCCCTCGCCCGTCACCTTCGCGGCCAGAGCGAACCACAGCGGGTGATCGATGACGCCGGCCTGCGCCAGTTGCCCGGCGATGGCCTGCGCCCCACCTTTGGCGATGACCAGAGTCCGCGGCGTGTCACTGGGACCCGGCGCCTGCCACCACGTCGCGATCCTGGCGACGCCGGCCGCGGCAGCGCCGAGGCCGACCAGGACGAATCCCAGCAGGAACCAGCGCCGCATTCCCTGCGCCGCGACGGCTTAAGGTGCGGGCGCGAAGATCAGCGAGGCGTTGGTGCCGCCGAAGCCGAAGGAGTTCGACAGGGCGTAGCGCACCCGGCGTTCCTTGGCGACTCGCGCCACCAGATCGATGTCGCAGCTCTCCGAGGGATTCTCGAGGTTGATCGTCGGCGGCACGATACCGGTGTTGATCGCGAGCAGCGAGAAGATCGCCTCGATCGCACCGGCCGCACCGAGAAGATGGCCGGTCGCCGATTTGGTCGACGACATCGACAGCTTGTAGGCGGCATCGCCGAACAGCCGCTTGACCGCATTGACCTCGATCTCGTCGCCGAGCGGCGTCGAGGTGCCATGGGCGTTGATGTAATCGATGTCTTCCGGCTTCAGCCCGGCGCGCTTCAGCGCCGCCTGCATGGCGCGGAACCCGCCGCGGCCGTCTTCGGCCGGCGCCGTGATGTGATAGGCATCGCCCGCCATGCCGTAGCCGATGACTTCGCCATAGATCTTGGCGCCGCGCTTCTTGGCGTGCTCGAGTTCCTCGAGCACGACGATGCCGGCGCCTTCGCCCATGACGAATCCGTCGCGATCCTTGTCGAAGGGCCGCGACGCCCGCGAGGGCTCGTCGTTGAAACCCGTCGACAGCGCCTTGGCGGCTGCGAAGCCGGCAAGGCCGACGCGGCACACCGCCGCTTCGGCGCCGCCCGCAATCATGACGTCGGCGTCATCGAGCGCGATGATGCGTGCCGCGTCGCCGATGGCATGGGCACCGGTCGCGCAGGCCGTTACCACGGAATGGTTGGGCCCGCGGAAACCGAAACGGATCGAAACATGCCCGGAGACCAGATTGATCAGGCAGGAGGGA
>CAIUCF010000487.1 GCA_903897565.1 uncultured Rhodospirillales bacterium
ATCGGCTGCCGCTCGACGCGATGCTACGCCATGACAACCTCGTCCGCGGCGCCGTCGCCGCCTATGGCTTCCGCCGCGCCTTCGACAAGGCAGAGCTCCTGCTCGATCGCCAGCGACGGGTGCTTGAGGCCTCCGGGGCGGTCGGCGATGCTATCGGCAGGCATAATTTCTCCCGACTCTTTGTGCTCGCGGCGCAGGACCGCATCGAGGAAATGGGCGCGGTCGCCTTGGAAGCCGGCGAGCAGCTCAGCGATCGATCAGGGCTCTATTTCGGGGTCTCGCTGAACGCCCGCGCGATGCTGTGCATCGGTCGTGGTGAGTTCGAAGAGGCGCGCGGCCTGATGCTGCAGGCCTTGCCGCTGCATGACCGTGCCGGCTCGCTGTTCGGCCGCGCCTATCGCGACGCGATCTACAGCATGAGCCTGTCAGGACAGGGGCGGATAGACGATGCCGTCCGCGCGCTCGAAGAGGCACTGCGGCAGAATGAGCAGCGCTCCTTCGGCAGCGTCACCGCCGGCGCCGTCACCGCCGCCTATCTCGCAAGCAATCTCTACGAACAGGGCCGGATCGGCGAGGCTGCGGCACTGATCCGCGACTACGCTCCCCTCGTCGACCAGCAGACGATCGTCGACGCCGTCGGCGCCATGAGTCTCACCCGGGCGCGGATCGCCTTCGGCGATGGCCGGCGCAGTGAGGCTGAAGAAGCGCTCGAGCGCATGATCTATCTCGGCTACCGGCACGCCTTGCCGCGCCTCGTCATTTATGGTCATGCCGAACTCGCGCGACAGGCGACCCTCGATGACGAACTCGGTCGCGCCGAGCGCTGGCTCAACGAAATGCCGGAGGAGTACCGGGGCGAGCCGCGCAACGGGCTGATCTTTCACGCCGGCGAGACCGAGGCCTGCACGATCACATGGGCGCGTTGGCTGATCCGCTGCGGTCGTCATGTCGAGGCGCGGGGCGTTCTCACCACTGAAATTCGCCGCGCCGTCGTCGCCAACCGGCATCGCCGCGCGGTCAAACTGCGTTTGATGAACGCACTGGCTCTCGCCGCGGCCGGCAAGGCCAATCTGGCCGGTCGCAGCACGCTGGACGCTTTGGAGATCGGCGCCAAAGGCGGCTTCCTGCGCAGCTTCCTCGACGAGGGCGAGCCCGCTTTGATGCTTTTCCGGCAGCTTCGAGCCCGCCAGCACCTGCCGCAGACCGGGCGTCCGGACCCGATCATCGCTTATGTCGATCGGCTGATCGACGCGGCCGGCGGCGGGACGAACGAGGCGCATCCGAGCGCGGAGGCGGCCGGGACCGACGATCCAATCGATCGGCTCACGAGCCGCGAGCGCAGCCTGCTGCTCTTCGTCGCATCCGGGCTGTCGAACGCGGCATTGGCGGATCGGCTCTCGGTGTCGATCAACACCGTGAAGTGGCACATGCGGAATATCTTCGAGAAACTGCGGGTCGAGAACCGTGTCCAGGCGATCGCCCTGGCGCGTCAGCATGGCCTGATCGACTAGAGCCCGGTTCTCGGTCCGGCGCAGATTAATCGCGACCCCGTAGTTTAGGGTGGGTTCAAGGTCCGCCCACCTGAATACCTTCCTCCCGAGCAAGCAAGGTGCGCCCCGCAGAGGCACCGCGCTTCGGCGCGGATATGGGAGGATTTGATGGCGAAGCTGATCAACATCGACAATGGCGGCACGCTTACGGATATCTGCGTCACCGACGGCGACAGGATCTATCGCACTAAGACGCTGACCACGCCGTTCGATCTCTCGAAATGCTTCATCGACGGTTTGGTCAAGGCGTCGAAGCTGATCTATGGCGAGGCCGATCTCGTCGCGCTGCTGTCGACGACGGACCATATCCGCTATTCGACGACAGTCGGCACCAACGCGCTGGTCGAGCGCAAGGGACCGCGGCTCGGTCTTATCCTAACCGGCTCGCTGGCCGCACCCGCGCTGACGCAAGACGCCAAGCAGCGCGAGATGTTCGCCGCCCTCGTCGGCGAACGGGTGCAAACGCTCGACCTCGGCCTTACCGAGGCCGATCTGGAGCCGGCGGCGATCAAAGCCGTGAACGCTCTGGCCTCGGCCGGCGCCAACCGGATCGTCGTTGCCCATGGCGGCGGCGATCGCCTCGACCAGGAGCGACGGCTAAAGAAGATCTTCCCGCGCGCCTTTCCTCAGCATCTGCTGGGTGCCGTGCCGATCCTCTATTCCCATGAGGTGGTCGAGGACGAGGCCGATGCGCGCCGAACCTGGACCGCGCTGTTCAACGCCTTCCTCCATCCGGCGATGGAGCGGTTCCTCTACAACGCCGAACACAAGCTACGGACCAACCGCGCGCAGAATCCGCTGCTGATCTTCCGCAACGACGGCCATTCGGCCCGCGTCGCCAAGACCATCGCCATCAAGACCTATAGCTCCGGGCCGCGCGGCGGCATGGAGGGCGCACGCGCTCTCGCCGGGCATTACGGTCTCGACCACCTCGTTTCGATCGATATCGGCGGTACCACGACCGATATCGGCGAGGTCCGTGGCGGCCGGGTGCGCGAATTCGCGCGCGGCCGGGTCGAGGGTATCGAGGTCTCGTTTCCGCTCTGCGACGTCGTCAGCGTCGGTGTCGGCGGCAGTTCGATCATCACGGCGGTCGGAAAGTCCGTGCAGGTCGGTCCGGAAAGTGTCGGCAGCGCGCCGGGGCCCGCCTGCTTCGGCCTCGGCGGCACTGCCGCCACGATCACCGACGCTTTTTTGCTGGCCGGTCTGCTCGACCCCGGTTCGTATTTCGGCGGCGAATTGCGGCTCGAC
>CAIUCF010000488.1 GCA_903897565.1 uncultured Rhodospirillales bacterium
GAGCCGAAGCCGCCGCTGCCGCGCGCCGTCTCGGGCAATGCATCGACCTCAGTCCAGACGAGTTGGCTGACCGGCGCGATCACGAGTTGAGCGATACGGTCGCCGCGCGCGATCACGAAGGGCGCGTCGCCGTGATTGATCAGGATGACCTTGATCTCGCCGCGATAATCCGCATCGACCGTGCCCGGGCTGTTGAGCACCGTGACGCCGGATTTCAGCGCCAGGCCGGAGCGCGGCCGCACCTGGGCCTCCCAGCCCTCGGGTAGCGCAATGGCGAGTCCGGTGGGGATCGCGTCGCGGCCACCGGGCGGCAGGGTCACCGGCGCCGAGACGGCGGCCTGGAGATCAAGTCCTGCGCTGCCGGGAGTCGCGTAGGCAGGCAGCGGCAGATCGGCGCCATGGGGCAAGCGGCGCACGCTGACGGCGATGGTCACGGGCGTCCTCCGAAGATAGCGGCAATGCGGCCGGCGAGACGGGCGGCGACTTCGGCTTTTGTCGCCGGCGGCCAGGAATCGATGCCCTCGGCGGTGATGACATGGACCGTGTTGAGATCGCCGCCGAACGTCCCGGTCGCGGGCGAGACATCGTTGGCGACGATCCAGTCGGCGCCCTTGCGCTGCCGCTTGGCCTGGGCATGGGCGAGCACGTCCTGGGTCTCGGCGGCAAACCCGACGACCAGCGCCGGCCGATCGCTGCCGCGCCCGGCGATCGTCGCCAGGATGTCGGGGTTCTCGACGAAATGCAGGACCGGGGTGCCACCGGCGCCTTTCTTGATCTTCTGGTCGGCCACCGTGTCGGCGCGCCAATCGGCGACAGCGGCAGCACAGACGGCAATGTCGACCGGCAACGCCGCGAGGCAGGCATCCAGCATTTCGCGCGCCGTCTCGACGGCCACGAATCGCACGCCCGGCGGCGCCGGCTCATGGGTCGGCCCCGCCACCAGGATGGTCTCGGCGCCGAGTCGTTGCAGCGCGGCGGCGATGGCATGGCCCTGCTTGCCGGAGGAGCGGTTTCCGATATAGCGGACCGGATCGATCGGCTCGAAAGTCGGCCCACTCGTCACCAGCGCGCGGCGCCCTTGGAGCGGCCTGATCGGGGTCAGCGCCAGTTCGACCGCGGCGACGATATCGAGCGGCTCGGCCATCCGGCCGCCACCGACCTCACCGCAGGCGAGATCGCCTGAGCCGGGTCCGACCTGGAACACGCCGCGCGATCTCAAGGTCGCGAGGTTCGCCTGGGTCGCCGGGTGATTCCACATCACGACGTTCATCGCCGGCGCGACCAGGATCGGCTTGTCGGTCGCGAGCAGCAGGGTCGCGGCGAGATCGCCCGCCAGACCCAGCGCCGCCTTGGCAAGGATATCTGCGGTGGCCGGCGCGACCACCAGGAGATCGGCCTCGCGCGACAGCCGGATATGGCCCATCTCGCTTTCGTCGGTGAGCGAAAACAGCTCGGTATGGACCGGATTCTCGCTGAGCGCGGCCGCCGCGAGCGGCGTGACGAAATGCTGGGCCGCCTCGGTCATCACGACCCGAACCGAGGCGCCACGTTCGCGCAGGCGCCGGATCAAGTCGAGGGACTTATAGGCGGCGATGCCTCCGGCGATGATCAGCAGGATGCGGCGGCCGGTCAGGGTGAGTGGAAGGATTGTCTCTGTCATGGCGCGGGACAATACCCCGGATTGGCGCGCCGCAACAGCGAGCAACGCGGCGCCGGGTCCGCTCGAGCGGCTTCAGTGGGTCGATATCACATTCCACCCTGATCCCGGAGCTGCGATACTCGCCCCGCTCGTCACGGCGAATCCATTCATCTGCCAATCGTAGATCTGGGTCGTGCTGACATTCTGGAAGAGGATATCGGCCTTGCCGTCGCCGTTATAATCGCCGGTCCCGACCACATTCCAGCCGCTGCC
>CAIUCF010000489.1 GCA_903897565.1 uncultured Rhodospirillales bacterium
CCGGGCTGGTCACGTTGCTGCTGGTCTTCAACGCGGCACTCGGCTTCGTCCAGCAGCGTCGCGCGCAGTCGACGCTCGATGCGCTCAAGTCGCGGCTGGCGCTCGTCGCGTCGGTCCGTCGCGACGGTGTCTGGACATCGATGCCCGCGGCCGATCTCGTCGCCGGCGATCTCGTCAAGCTGTCGCTCGGTTCGGTCGTCGCCGCAGACGTGCGGCTGAGCGAGGGATCGGTGCTGCTCGACCAGTCGATGCTGACCGGCGAATCGCTCCCCATCGAGGCGGGCGCCGGTATCGAGGCGCCTGCCGGCGCCCTGATCCGGCGCGGCGAGGCGGTCGCCATTGTCATCGCGACGGGAGAGCGCACCAAGTTCGGCCGTAGCGCCGAATTGGTGCGGACCGCGAAGGTAGAAAGCTCCGAACAACGGGCGATCATGCGCATCGTGGGCAATCTCGCGATATTCAACGGCTGCGTCACGGCGGGCCTGACCGGCTACGCGGTGCTCTTGCATCTGCCGCTCAGCGCCATCGTGCCGCTGATCCTGGTCGCCGTGCTGGCCTCGATCCCGGTCGCCTTGCCGTCGATGTTCACCCTGGCCGCGGCGGTCGGCGCGCGGGCGCTGGCCCGCGCCGGGGTGCTGCCGACCAGCCTCGCCGCCGTCGACGAAGCGGCCGGGATCGACGTCCTCTGTTCGGACAAGACCGGAACGCTCACCCGCAACGAACTCGCGGTCATGGCCGTGACGGCGCTGCCGGGCTTTGACGAGGCGCATGTGCTGGCCATCGCTGCCCTGGCGAGTTCCGATGGCGGCCAGGATGCGGTCGATGCGGCGATCCAGGCAGAAGCCCGGAAACGACCGGCAGGCGACCCTTGCCGATTGCTCCGCTTCATACCGTTCGACCCGGCGCTACGGCGCGCCGAGGCCACGATCCAAGCGCCGGACGGGTCCAGTCTACGGGTCGTCAAAGGCGCCTTCGCCGCGATCCAAGCGCTCTGCCCGCCGCTGCCCGCCGCAACGGCGATCGTCGACGGCCTGCAAGCCCAGGGATTCCGGATCATCGCTGTCGCCGTGGGGGCAGCGGAGGCCTTGCGTCTGGCGGGGATCATTGCCCTGAGCGACCCGCCGCGCGACGATGCTGCGGCCCTGATCGCCGAGTTGGCAGGCCTCGGCATCCGGACCATCATGGTCACGGGGGATGCCCCGATCACGGCCGGATTTGTCGCCAAATCCATTGGGTTGTCGGGAACGATCTCCAGTGTCTCGCCCCTACCCGACCGCATCGCTGCTGATGATCCGGCGATCTACGCCGGGGTGCTGCCCGAGGACAAGTTTCGGCTGATCAAGGCGTTGCAGGCGAGCGGCCATCTCGTCGGCATGTGTGGCGACGGCGCCAATGACGCGCCCGCCTTGCGCCAGGCCCAGATGGGCATCGCCGTCTCGACGGCGACCGACGTCGCCAAATCTGCCGCGGGTATCGTGCTCACCGAGCCCGGCCTGGCGGGCGTGGTCACGGCGGTCAAGGAAGGCCGGTCGACCTATCAGCGCGTCCTGACCTACACGCTGCGCTCCATCGTCAACAAGGTGGTCCAGGTGCTGTTCCTGGCCGCCGGCCTCGTGATGACCGGTCAGGCGATCCTGACGCCGATGCTGATGGTCTTGATGATGGTGACGGGAGATTTCCTCGCCATGTCCTCCTCGACCGACAACGTCCGGCCTTCGCCGCGACCGAGCGTGTGGAAGATCGGCGGGCTGACGATTGCCGGCATTGCGCTCGGCATCGTCGATCTCGGCTTTTGCGTCGGCTCGCTGGCGACCGGCCGCTACGGACTGCACCTCGATATCGCCAGCTTGCGCACCCTGGCTGTGGTGACATTGGTGTTCAGCGGCCAGGCCGTGTTTTACGTCGCCCGCGAGCGCCACAGTTTCTGGAGTTCGGTGCCGGGGAAATGGCTCATGATCTGCTCGACGATCGATCTCGGCCTCGTCAGCCTGCTCGCGACGCGGGGTATTCTGATGAGCCCGTTAAGTCCTGTGATCGTCGCGGGACTGCTGGTCGCGGCAGTCCTGCTCGCCCTGATCCTCGATGTCGTGA
>CAIUCF010000490.1 GCA_903897565.1 uncultured Rhodospirillales bacterium
GCGGTGTGGGAGGCAAGCGATCATGAGCGCAGCAAGCCGACGGCATCGTGATCGAGGGCGTGGGAAGCGTGGCGGTCAAACATCCTGAGGAAGAGCCGATCGCCCCGTTCGGTGCGCATCACCGTCATCGCGGCGATGATGGTCACGGTGAGCCCAGCGAAAGTGAAGTGGCGGTAATCGGCGCGGAACTGCGGCTCGTCATATCCCGTCACGCCCTGCTCCCGCAAGGCGTCGAAATAGAGCGGGAGAAGCTCCTTCTCGGCCGCCCGCCGCGCCTCCCCTTCGAAGGCGCCGCCGATCAGATAGGCGAGATCGAGCACGCCGTAGTTGAAGGTCACGGTCTGCCAGTCGACGATGCCGATCGCGGGGCCGCCCTCGTCGCTGCCGAAGAGGAAATTGTCGGCGCGGAAATCATTATGGGTGATGGACCGTGGTGTCGGCCGCGGGCGATTCCAGGCCTCGCAATGCTCGATGAATGCTTCGGCCGCCGCGAGCCGATCCGGTGCGATCAGCGCGCCGTAACGCTCGCGGAAGCTCGGCCAGAGCGGAATCAGATCGCTCGGCCGCGCCACGCCTTGCGCCAGATCGGCCGATTTCAGCCACGGGCTCCGCGCCAGATCCGGGTCGCCCCAGTGCGAGGCGTGGAGCTTGGCCGCTTCGAGGACGGCGAGCCGCGCCTGATCGACGGTGATTCCGGTCAGGTGGTCTGCCGGACGCGCTGGCGCGAAATCCTCGAGCAGCAGGATGAAACGGTCGTCGCCATCGTTGAGCACGAGGTAAGGCTTCGGCACCTTGATCCGGGCTGAGGCTGCGACTTCGCGGTAGAACATAAATTCCTGGCGATAGAGATTCAAATGCCCGGCGATGCTGCGACTATCGGCGTTGCTGCTGTGGAACTTGCCGATCAGGCTCGCCGGCGCGTCGGCAGGCGGCACGCCCTCGTAACTCAGTCGATAGCGATAAGTCTCGCCGACCTGGCCGACTCCGACGGGGGCGACCTCGAGCGAGGCGAGCTCGACATCCAGGCCGGCGGCACGGAGAGCTTGCGTCATCCAGGCCGGGGTAATCTGATCAGGATCGACGACCGGCGGCGCCGGATGGCGATGCGCAATGGGCGCGGATCGGGCGTCGTTGGCTTCGGTCACGGGCGGTGCCTCCAGTCGTTTCTTATTTTTGCTTTCAAGACTTGCGATGGCAGAATCGGCCTCACAGCAAAGCGACCGGGCGACAGAAGCCGCCCGGCCACCAGTGCGATTAGCGCGTGGTCGCTATAAGCTCATTCCTCGTAGAGTGCGAATTCCGCTTTCGGCGAACCGCAGGCAGGGCAGATCCAGTCGGCAGGAAGATCGGCAAAGCGGGTTCCGGGTGGGATCCCGGTCTCCGGCGACCCGAGGGACTCGTCATAGATTTCGCCGCAGGCCTGACACTGCCACTTCTGGAGGAGAAGGTCCGTCATGGCACTTCCCCTCAATGGCTCATCTTGAAGCGGATGGGCACGTATTTCGGCCCGCAGACGAATTCCGATTGCGCCATCTTGCCCTCGCCGGCCATTTCGACCGATTCCAACCGCGGGATCAACTCCTCCCAGAAGGATTTCATCTCAAGCCGGGCGAGATGCTGGCCGAGGCAGATATGGAGACCATAGCCGAAGCCAATATGGCGATTGGGCGAGCGCTCCGGATCAAATGTCCACGGATCCTTGAACGCCTCTTCGTCATTGTTCCCGGAAACATACGAGATATAGAGCAGATCACCCTTCTTGATCTGCTGGCCGCGCAGTTCGTAATCGACCGTGGCGGAGCGCACGAACTGCTGGACCGGGCTGGCCCAGCGGATCGATTCCTCGACGAAGCCGGCAATCAGCTTCGGTTCGGCCTTGAGCCGCTTCAGCAAATCGGGCCGCTCGGCCAGGATCCACATCGCGGTCGCGGTAGTCGCTGCGGTGGTATCGTGGCCCGCGCTCGAGGCGATCACGAGGTAGGAGATCATCGCGCGTTCTTCGAGCGGCTGGCCGTTGACCTTACCGTTCGCGATCAGCGAGGCGACGTCGTTGCGCGGATGGGCGCGGCGGTCGGCGATCACCGCGTCGTAGTAATCCTTCCACTCCTTGTAGACGATGTCCCAGGTGCGGATGATCTCCGCCGGATCGGTCGGATCGGCGCCGGGGCGCATCAGGTCGGGATCGGCATAGGTAAACAGCCACTGCGTCAGGCGGAGCATCATGGCGTGATCCTGCTCGGGCACGCCGATGATCTTCAGCACGACTTCGAGCGGATACAGAAAGGCGAGCTGGGTCGCGAAGTCGCATTCCGGCGCCAATCCGGCAAGGCGATCGACATAGCGCTTCGCGGTTTCGCGGACCGAGGACTCCATTTTCTGGATCGCCTGCGGCATGAATTGCGCGGCGGTGACATTGCGATATTGGGTATGCTCCGGTTCATCCATATGAACGAGCGTGCGGAAGATGTGCGGCAGGCCGCCGGTATAGTCCCGCATCATCTGCTCGGCGATCTTCGACGCCAGGGTCTTCGAGCGATCGGCGCTGTGGAATAATTCGTCCTGGCGGGTGATCTCACGGATATCGTCATACTTGGTGACGATCCAATGAGGGTCGTAGCCGGGCACCTCGGCCTTGGCGAGCGGGTATTCCTGGCGCAGCTTCTTCAGGATGTTCTGTACCGTTTGGCGGTTGCCGAAGGTCGCCGGATTGAAGATCGGAGCGACCAGCTCGGTCGGGATAAGTACTTCTGACATTCCGTTTTCTCCCAAGGCCTGACGATTGCCGTCATTGCTTCTTGGGCTCACCCTCGCGCATCGGGCTCGACCGAGACACCATATGAATGTTCGGGGTCCAAACAATCCATGACGTCTAGCAACAGGCGTAACACCTAATCGCGATTCCGGGAGGCGACAGCATGAGCATTACCGACTACCTCAACCCGCGCGCCCTGTCGGGGCGAACCGCCTTCGTCACGGGCGGTGGCAGCGGGATCAATCTCGGCATCGGCGAAGCGCTCGCGTCACTTGGGGCAAATGTCGCCATCTGCGGGCGCACGCAGGAACGGCTCGATACTGGTCGCGCCGCGCTTGAGGCGCGGGGCGCCAAGGTATTTACCGCGATCGCCGATGTTCGCGACGACGCCGCGCTGGCCGCCGCGATGGCCGCCAGCCGCGCCGCGCTCGGCCCGATCGACTTCCTGGTCTGCGGTGCCGCGGGCAATTTCATGGCGCCCGCGGAGGCGATCAGCGCCAAGGGATTTCGCACCGTCGTCGAGATCGATCTCCTCGGCGCCTTCAACGCCGCCAGCGCCGCCTTCGAGCAGTTGAAGGAGACCCGCGGCAGCATCCTGTTCGTCTCGGGCGGCCAATCCTTCGTGCCCTTCGCCTTCCAGGCCCATGTCGGCGCCGCCAAGGCCGGGATCGACAACCTGATGACCAATCTCGCCCTCGAATGGGGCCGATACGGCATCCGCGCTAACAGCATCGTGCCCGGACCCATCGCCGGTACCGAGGGCATGAAACGGATGGGCGGTGATGCGGGGGAAGCAATGTGGCGCGCGATGACGCCGCTCGGCCGGATGGGCACGGTTGCCGAAATCGGCGGGGTCGCCGCCTTTCTCGCAACCCCGCTTGCCGCCTATATTTCGGGCGCGCGCATCACCGTCGATGGCGGCCAGAACCTGACCGGCTCATCCCTGTTCAACGAAGCCATCGCGCGGGCACTACCCGCGCGCCCTGGCTGAACAGTCAGTCGAGAAGGCCGAACAGTCTGGCCTTGTTGACCGCTGCGGTGCGGTTGGACACTTCGAGCTTGCCGAAAATGTTGTGGAGATGCCAGCGCACGGTCGGCAGCGCCAGGACGAGCCGCTCACAAATCTCGGCGTTGGTGAGGCCCTCTGCGACCCGCACGAGAATCAGTCGCTCCTTTGCAGTAAGCGCGATGGGGGAAGACAATGAATCCCGCGGCTCCACACCGCCCTCGACGCGGATGTCCATCACCCTGAGCAGGTCATCGAGCACGCCGGTCACTTGCCGGTCGTCGGTATCGTCGCCGCTGGCGCGATAATCGGCGAGGAGCGGCCCGAGCGGGCGCAGCAGGATGGCGTTATCCACGACAGTTCGATTCACGCCTAGGCGACCGACCTTCTGCAGGCAATCGACAAGGGTCCGCAGCGCCTGCTGGCCATCGCCATCGGCAAATAACGCGGCGGCCTTGACACAACTGGCGTCGGCCCAGACGCGCAGCCTGCCCTCCGCTCGCGCTCCGGCGAGAAGGGACTGCAACTCCCTCAGAGCCTGACGAGGATTGCCGCCGATCACGTTCAGGCGGGCACCGAGCAGCCTGCGCCGTTCACTCAACTCCGGGCACCAGTCGCCGGGGACGCCGTCGAGCGGTGGCGCGGTAATTCCCTGCGTCGCGAGCAAACCCCGCGCTTCGTCCGTCAGGCTGGCCAGGAGCTCGCCCTGCAGCAGCCGCAGCATCAGCACCTCGCGATTGCCGTAGCGCCGCGCGGCGACCGGCTCGCCATCCCGAAGCAAGGTCAGCGCCGCCCGCGGCCCCTGGTCATGCAATGCGACCAGAGCTGCGGTTCGCCAACCGCAATAGGCAAAATCGGCAACCCCGTGATGTTCGAGGGTCGCCAGGCTGCGCGCCACGAGATCGCCAGCCTCGACGAGGCGGCCGCATTCGTAATAGGCGTCGGCGAGCAGCAGCTCGGCCGTGCCGCGAATCAGCGCCGCCGCAGGCAATTCGGCAAGCAGTCGCTCGAGCACTTCGCAGGCCGAGGCGGCGCGGCCCTGGCCGAGGGCGAGATACGCGTCGATCGTCTCGATCCAGGCAGAGCCGTAGGGGCTCGGCACCGGCGCGAGTTCACGCCGTGCC
>CAIUCF010000491.1 GCA_903897565.1 uncultured Rhodospirillales bacterium
GCCGCAGGCAATCTTTGACCTGAGCGGCAAGGCGGCGTTCGTCACGGGCGCCTCCAGCGGCATTGGCCTGCACATCGCGCAGATGCTGGCGCGGGCCGGGGCCGCGGTGGCGCTCGGCGCGCGTCGCGTCGACAAGCTCGAAGCGGCGGTCGCCGAGCTGAAGGGCGAGGGCCACAAGGCCTGCGCCGTTCCGCTCGACGTCACCGACCCGGAGTCGATCACCGCCGCCGTCGCGTCCGCGGAGGCGCAACTCGGTCAGCCGCTCGACATCCTCTTCAACAATGCCGGGATCGTCTACACCGAGCGCTTCCTGTCCCAGGAGCTCGCCGAAGTCGACAAAATCTTCGACACCAACCTCCGCGGCGCCTTCCTGGTGATGCAGGCGGTGGCCAAGGGCATGGCCAAGCGCAAGTCGGGCTCGATCATCAACATCTCGTCGTCATCGGGCATCCGTACCGGCGGCTATATGTCGAGCTACGGCTCGTCGAAAGCGGGGCTCATCCATTTGAGCGGGATCGCAGCGATCGAACTGGCGAGCAAGGGCGTTCGCGTCAACACGATCTGTCCGGGCAGCATGCAGACCGACATGATGGCGACGTTCGACGAGCACGGCCTCACCGACAACGTCGTCAAGCGCATCCCGATGCGTCGCGTCGGCGCGGTCAACGAGCTGGACGGCGTGACCCTGCTGCTGGCATCGGCAGCCGGGAGCTACATCACGGGCGCGGTCATCGCCGTCGATGGCGGCCAGACCCTAAGCTGGATGTAAACGGGATGGGGCTTCACAGAAGCCCCATCTTCCGCGCCGCGTTGATCGCCTGCAGCCGACTGGTGACCGCCAGCTTGGCGTAGACATTCTTCAGGTGGAATTTGACGGTATTTTCTGACACCTGGGTACGGCGCGCGATTTCCTTGTTCGAGGCGCCATTGGCCAGGAAGATCAGGATATCGATTTCCCGGCGGGTGAGGGGTTCCAGCGGCTCGAAGCGGTCGCTGGCGGCGGCCTTGCGTTGCTCACCCCCGGCGACGGCCAGCAAAGACGCCACGAAGGCGGCGGTGGCACCCTCCGTCTCGTCGCCATGGCGCCCCGCCAGCGACTCATTCTCCGCCCGTAGCAGTCGAATCACCTCTGGACCCTCGTCGAGGATCGAGCGGATATAACCGCCCTCCTGCGCCAGTTGCAGCGCCTGACGTAGATAGCGCCGCGCTGCCGGGTCGGAGCCCTTGCGGCCATAGGCGACGGCCTCGAGGACGTGGAGCTTGATCTGGCGGCGGACCCGGCCGCTGCGCTGGGCGATCCCCAACTGCCGGCTGATCTCACGCAACGCCTCGTCGCCGCGGCCGCCATGGATCGCGAGGCGAATGCGACCGATCATGTCGCCCTCGGTATCCTCGGCGAAGGGAATCCAGCCCTCTGGCAGCGCAGCGCCCGGCGTCTCGCGCAGCCGCGCCGCCAGGGATTGCGCCTGGACGGCTTCCCCCCGCAGCAGCATGCGGCGGATGCGTTCGACATTGATGATCCGGACCAGACGGGGCAGGGCGTTGGTCAAGCCGATCGCCTCGGCCTCGTCGAGCAGGCTTTCGGCATGGCGGTGGCGGCCACGCAGATCATCGATCCGTGCCATAGCGACATACGCGACCGCCAGATAGTCGAGCAGGGTCGCCTGGGTGATCATCTCCCGGCATTCGTTGAAGAGTGCCTCGGCGCCGTCGATGTCATTGGCTTCGTAAAGCGCCTGGATGAAACACGCGACCACGGCCGCTCCGGCGAAGGATTCACCCATCCGAATCCCGGTTTCGCCGACGCCGAGGCGACAGCATTCGAGACTTTCGGCCAGGCGGCCCTGCATGAGCAAGGCCATCGCCGTATTTGCCATCGCGTAGCCGAGGGTGAAGCTCGACTCGGCGCGGCGACTATAGGCACGGGCGATCACGAGAAATTCCTTGGCCTGTTCGAACGCGCCGGCAGTCAGGGCGAGATAGCCCTTGAGATTGGCGGCGGCGCCCAATTCAAAAGCACGGAAACCCTGGAGGTCTACGTCATGCACGTCGACCGCGCGGATGGTCTCCGCGGCCTTGGCGAGGTCGCCGACAAGAGTGGCCACCATCGCCCGCACGATCCGGGGATCGGTGACGGCACCGCTGCGGTCGCCATGATCCTGCTCGTCCAGCGTCGCCAGAATGGGCACCAGTTTGGCGCGGCGGCGCAGGAAGGTCAGTGCCCAGGCGATCTTCACCGCCAGATCGGGCCGTCCCGCGAGTTCCTCTACGGGGATGCGCTCGGCCCAGCGCTCGACCGTCGTCAGATGGGCATCGGCGATCAGACGGGAGAACCAGGGATCCATGATGTCGGCCGCGAGCGAATACTCGCGAGCGGCGAGGGCGTGATAGGCAGCATCCTCGAAATGGCCGTGATCGCGATACCAGATCATGGCGCGGCGGTGGATATCGAGGCTGGAATCGTCGGCGCTCTGGCGCAGCTGCTCCTGCAGGAAGGTCGAGAACAGTGAGTGCAGCCGGAACCAGCGTCTCTCGGAATCGAGGCTGCGGAGGAATAGCCCCGATCGCTCGAGAAACAGCAACGTCTCCTGCGATCCGGGACGACCCATGACCGCGTCGCAGAGTGGGGCCGAAAGCCGGGTGAGCAGCGAAGTTCGCCGCAGGAAATCCTGAATCGCCGGAGCTTGCAGGCCGAGGACGTTGTCGGCGAGATAATCCGCGAGCTCCGGTGGCCGGAATTCGCCGAGCTCGCCGAGGGTGCGGCGGACCGAGGGGCTGACCAGGGAAAGTCGGAACAATTGCAACGCCGCCGGCCAGCCCTCAGTCTGACGATACATTACCTCCGTCTCGTCGGCGCGGATGTTGAGATCGGGCACGGTGGCGAAGAAGCGCATGACCTCGGCGAAGGAGAAGCGGAGATCGTCGGTCCGGATCACCGTTGCCAGATTGTTGACGACGAGGCGGGCGAGGCCGATATCCGGGACTGTACGCGACCCGATGAAGATGCGGACCGTCTCGGGAATCCGCTCCAGCACCTCACGGAAGAAGCTGAGAATTGCCTTGTCGGTCAGCTGCTGGAATTCGTCGAGGAACAGGCTGACCGGCTGGCCCGCCTCGATCAGCGCACTGACAAACCAATCGACGGGCCGCCAGATGCCGGGGCCTGCGCCTTCCTCGGGTTCGGGGAGCACGGC
>CAIUCF010000492.1 GCA_903897565.1 uncultured Rhodospirillales bacterium
ACTTCCGGTGTCACCTTGCCGTTTTTGCAACGACGATAGGGGCTCTCAATAAAGCCATACTGATTGACGCGCGCATAGGTGGCGAGCGAGCTGATCAGACCGATATTCGGACCTTCCGGCGTTTCAATCGGGCAGATGCGGCCATAATGGGTTGGATGCACGTCGCGGACTTCGAAGCCCGCGCGTTCGCGCGTCAGACCGCCCGGCCCGAGGGCCGAGAGACGACGCTTGTGGGTAATTTCCGACAGCGGGTTGGTCTGATCCATGAACTGCGACAGCTGCGAGGAGCCGAAGAATTCGCGCACGGCGGCAGCGGCCGGCTTGGCGTTGATCAGGTCATGCGGCATGACGGTGTCGATCTCGACCGAGCTCATGCGCTCGCGGATCGCCCGCTCCATGCGCAGCAGGCCGACGCGATACTGGTTCTCCATCAACTCGCCGACCGAACGGACACGGCGGTTGCCGAGATGATCGATATCGTCGATTTCGCCGCGGCCATCCTTGAGGTCGGCGAGGACCTTGAGGATCGCGAGCACGTCTTCCTTGCGCAGCACACGCACGGTATCCGGGCAGGACTGGTCGAGGCGCGAGTTCATCTTGACGCGACCGACGGCCGAGAGGTCGTAGCGCTCGGTGTCGAAGAACAGGCCCTTGAACAGCGCTTCCGCCGTCTCGAGCGTCGGCGGCTCGCCGGGACGCATGACGCGGTAGATGTCGATCAGCGCGTCTTCGCGGGTCTGGTTCTTGTCGATCATCAGCGTGTTGCGGATATAGGGTCCGACATTCACGTGATCGATCGCCAGCACCGGCAGCTCGGAGATGCCGAGCTGCTGCAGCAGCGCCAGCAGCGCCGCCGAGAGCTCGTCGCCGGCTTCGGCATGGACTTCGCCGCTGTTCGGGTCGATGACGTCCTGCGCCAGATACTGGCCGATCAGCTCTTCCTCGGGGATGATGACCTCTTCGAGGCCCTTGTCCTTGAGCTGACGCGCCAGGCGCGGGGTCATCTTGTCGCCGGCCTTGGCCATCACTTCGCCGGTCTTGGCGTCGGTCAGGTCATTGACGAGCTTGTTGCCGCCCTTGAAGCGGTTCGGGTCGAAGGCCGCGGCCCAGCCATTGCCGGTACGGCGGAAATGGTTGGTCTCGTAGAAGTAGGAGAGAATCTCCTCCTTGCTCATGCCGTTGACGAAGGCGCGGTCGGGCGTGCGGCCGGCTTCGGCGCATTCAGCCAGATAGGCCTCGGTCGGCGCGTCATAGAGCGCGAACAGCAGGGTCGTCGCCGGCAGCTTGCGGCGGCGATCGATGCGGACATAGAGGTGATCCTTGGCGTCGAACTCGAAATCGAGCCAGGAGCCGCGATAGGGGATCACGCGGGCGGCGAACAGGTACTTGCCCGAGGAATGCGTCTTGCCCTTGTCGTGATCGAAGAACACGCCCGGGCTGCGATGCATCTGCGAGACGATGACGCGTTCGGTGCCGTTGATGATGAACGTGCCGTTCTTGGTCATGAGCGGCATGTCGCCCATGTAGACGTCCTGCTCCTTGATGTCGCGGATCGAGCGCGCGCCCGTGTCCTCGTCGACATCCCAGACGACCAGGCGCAGGGTGACCTTCAGCGGCGCCGCGAAGGTGATACCGCGCTGCTGGCACTCGTCGACGTCGTATTTCGGCTCTTCGAGCTCATAGCGCACGAACTCGAGCTGGGCCCGGTCCGAGAAATCCTTGATCGGGAAGATCGACTTCAGGACTTCCTGAATGCCGACGCTCTGACGCGCTTCCGGGGCAACGCCCATCTGCAGGAAAAAGTCATAGGAGCTCTTCTGCACCTCGATGAGGTTCGGCATCGGAGCGACTTCGGGAATCCGTCCGAAGCTCTTGCGGATGCGCTTGCGACCCGTGAAGGACTTTGCCATGCATGCCTCTCAATGTTGGTCCGCGAGATATCGGCCCGTTGTGCCGCCGTCCCGCATTCCTGAAGATCCGGAACAGCCGGATCCTCGTCGAAACTAAAATTCGAACCTGACTTACCGAAGCCCTGGCGAATCAGGATTTCGGTAAGTCATGCTCCCCATCCCGCGCTTCAAGCCCTGGAGCCCAGAAGCGCGTTTGGCCGGCCTTCCGCGGCACAGCCACGGGCGGACACGGCCCAGACTTCCCTTCCCGCCTAACGGACGGGTCGGGAGCGACCGGTCGAGACCGGCCGCTCCCCAACACGCGAGACCAGATCGATTACTTGATCTCGACCTTGGCGCCGGCTTCCTCGAGCTGCTTCGCGAACTTGGCAGCATCTTCCTTCGAAACGCCTTCCTTGACGGCCTTCGGAGCGGCTTCGACGAGGTCCTTGGCTTCCTTGAGGCCGAGGCCGGTGATCGCACGGACTTCCTTGATCACGTTGATCTTCTTCTCGCCGGCGACGGCGAGGATCACGGTGAACTCGGTCTGCTCTTCGACCGGGGCAGCAGCAGCGGCCGGAGCGGCAGCGGCAGCGGCGACCGGAGCGGCGGCGGAAACGCCCCACTTCTCTTCGAGCATCTTGGACAGGTTAGCGGCCTCGATAACGGTGAGGCTGGACAGTTCATCAACGAGTTTGGCGAGATCGGCCATTTTTAAAGACTCCTGGAAAAAAGATATATTACGGATTGGTCAGCCAGCCCTTAGGCGGCCTCGCCCTTTTCCGCATAGGCACTGAGCACGCGCGCCACCTGACCACCCGGTGCCTGAAGCACCGCTGCGATCTTGGAAGCCGGAGCCTGCAGCAAGCCGATCAGCTTGCCACGGAGCTCATCGAGCGACGGCATGGTCGCGAGGGCCTTGACCCCAGCAACATCAAGCTGCGTCTCACCCAGCGCACCGCCGATGATGGACAGCTTGTCATTCTTGCCGGCGAACTCGACAACCACTTTGGCCGCCGCCACGGGATCCTTCGAATAGGCAATAGCCGTCGGACCCGTGAAGAGCGAAACCAGGTGCTCGTACTTCGTGCCTGCGAGGGCGAGACGCGCGAGACTGTTCTTCGTTACCTTGTAGCTGGCACCAGCGGTTCTGATCTGCGTCCGTAGCGTGTTCACTTCGGCGGCGTTGAGGCCGGTCTGGTGAGTCACCACGAGCGTAGAAGAGGCCTTGATGGCCTCATGCAGAGCGCTGACCTGCTGTTCTTTTGAAGAGCGGTCCACTTTCGTCTCCACCTTGTCCCGGATCGATGGTTGCCCTCAGGATGAGGACAGCCCCTGACTGGGACGTTGCACGAGGGTCCGTCGGCGTTGACCGGCGGACCCGGTTCGCCTGTCCCAGAAGTCTTGGCCGACCCGGAATCACTTCCAGAATCGGGAACGCAACTCCCATCTCCCGCAGGCAACCCCCGAAGAGGTTCTTAGGTTTCCGCTCGGTCCCTGAGGGGGATGTCCCGGAAATACCCGCGTTCTCGGACAGGTACCGAAGGAACATTCCCTTGCGGGGACGATCCTTCGGGCGCCGGCCGGGCCGAAGCCCGACCGGAATTCTTAGAAACTCGACCCGAAAGCCTAGTCGGCCGACAGGCTCGAGATTTCGAGCTTGATGCCGGGGCCCATCGTCGAGCTCAGCGACACCTTCTTGATATAGGTGCCCTTGGCGCCGGTCGGCTTCGAACGGTTGATCGCGGCGACGAAGGCGCGCGCGTTCTCCGCCAGCTGCTCGGCCGGGAAGCTCGCCTTGCCGATGCCGGCATGAACGATACCGGCCTTCTCGGCGCGGAACTCGACCTGACCGCCCTTGGCGGCCTTGACGGCTTCGGCGACGTTCGGGGTCACGGTGCCGAGCTTCGGGTTCGGCATCAGGCCGCGGGGCCCGAGCACCTTGCCGAGACGACCGACGAGGACCATGAGGTCGGGGGTCGCGATGCAGCGGTCGAAATTCATCTCGCCGGCCTGGATCTTCTCGGCCAGGTCTTCGGCGCCGACGATATCGGCACCCGCCGCTTCGGCTTCCTTGGCCTTGTCACCGCGCGCGAACACGGCGACCCGCAGGGTCTTACCAGTGCCGTGCGGCAGCAGCACGGTGCCGCGCAGGTTCTGGTCCGCCTTGCGGGGATCGATGTTGAGGTTCATCGCGATCTCGACCGTCTCGTCGAACTTCGACGTGGCGTTCTGCTTGACGACCGTCACCGCCTGGTCGAGCGGATAGGCGGTCAACGGATCAACGGTCTTGTGTGCAGCCTTGAGGCGCTTGCCGACGAAAGCCATGACTTATTCTCCCACCACCTGGAGGCCCATCGAGCGGGCCGAGCCGATCAGCATGCGGCAGGCGCCATCGAGGTCCTTCGCGTTCAGATCCACCATCTTCTTCTCCGCGATCTCGCGGATCTGATCCATCGTCACCGAGCCGACCATGGCGCCCTTGCCCGGCGTGGTCGTGCCCTTGGTGATGCCGGCAGCCTTCTTGAGGAAGTAGGTGTTCGGCGGGGTCTTGGTCTCGAACGTGAAGCTGCGATCGCCATAGGCGGTGATCACGACCGGAATCGGCATGCCGGGCTCGAGGCCCTGGGTGCGGGCGTTGAACGCCTTGCAGAATTCCATGATGTTCAGACCACGCTGACCGAGCGCGGGGCCGATCGGCGGGGACGGATTGGCTTTACCAGCGGCAACCTGCAGCTTGATATAGCCGACGATCTTCTTTGCCATGTCATACTCCCATCAAAGTGAACCCCGGTGACCGGGGTCGGGATAGCGCGGTAGCGGCTATGGCGAGCCTCCCGCACGGATAACCCCGCGCACCCCTCGCGAACGAGGCGTGCGACAGGGGTAGGCTTAGACCTTCTCGACCTGCGAGTATTCGAGGTCGACCGGCGTGGCGCGACCGAAGATCGACACCGACACCTTGAGGCGCGACTTCTCTTCGTCGATCTCTTCGACCGTGCCGTTGAACGAGGTGAAGGGGCCGTCGCAGACCCGAACCTGCTCGCCGATCTCGTAGACGATCGAGGGCTTGGGCCGCTCGATGCCTTCCTGGACCTGACGCATGATGCGGGTCGCCTCGGCTTCCGTGATCGGCGACGGGCGCAGGCCCTTGCCACCGAGGAAGCCGGTCACCTTCGCCGTATTCTTGACCAGATGCCAGGTCTCGTCCGTCAACTCCATCTTGAGGAGGACGTAACCCGGGAAAAACTTACGCTCGGAAGCGACCTTGGCGCCGCGCTTGAC
>CAIUCF010000493.1 GCA_903897565.1 uncultured Rhodospirillales bacterium
CGTCTGACCGAGACCGGCATCTCGCCCTCCTTTGACGAGATGAAGGAAGCGCTTGATCTGAAATCGAAATCCGGGATTCACCGTCTGATCACCGCGCTCGAGGAGCGCGGCTTCATCCGCCGCCTGGCGCATCGCGCCCGGGCGCTCGAGGTGCTTCACCTGCCCGGCAAGTCGGCGAGCGGGTCGGTCGAAAAGCCGGTGGCGGAACCCGCGCCCACGTTCGCGCCCAACGTCATCCGCGGCGATTTCGGCAACGCCTTGCCGGCAGCCGCGATGGCAGCAGAGGCGAAGGCGGTGGAACTGCCTCTCTGGGGTCGGATCGCCGCCGGCACGCCGATCGAGGCGTTCCGCGATTCGAGCGCCAGCGTCGACGTTCCGGCCGGCCTGCTGGCCAAGTCTGGCGAGCATTACGCGCTTGAAGTCGCGGGCGACAGCATGGTCGATGCCGGCATCCAGGATGGCGATACCGTGATCATCCAGCGTTGCGATACCGCCGAGAACGGCGCGATCGTCGTCGCCCTGGTCGACGAGATGGAAGTCACCCTGAAGCGCCTGCGCCGCAAGGGCGCCTCCGTCGCGCTCGAACCCGCCAACACCGCCTATGAAACGCGCATCTTCGGACCCGATCGGGTCAAGGTGCAGGGCCGCCTCGTCGGTCTGATGCGGCGTTACTGATCGGGATCCAGGGCCGGCTGCCCCGCTCGCTGCCGGCCCGCCGGACCCGTAATGGATCGCCGAGCCAGATCGTCTGCGCACCGGCGTCGGCGATCACCGTCGGATCGATGATATTCCCGGCGGTCCGGCACCGGTCGGGAAAAGGATGCAAGGCGATCACGAGCCGGCCCGTGGGGCAGGGCGCATCCTCCGCGGGCTTGCCGCGTTCGATGATGACCGCCTGCCGCCCCGTCCCCCACTGGCAAGCATCAGAATTGCAAACCCAAGCGCCACTGCGGGAGACGATGCTGCCATCTTCCGGCAAGGGCACCATATTGCGTACCCCAGCCGCGGTCTCCCAGCTCTCGGCCGTCATCCGCTCCCGGCGGCCAGACGACAAATAGAGGCGGCCATCATCGCCGCGCAACGCGACGAGGCGGCCGTCTCCGGCGACGAATAGATCGGGCGGTTGGACCAGCGGCACAGCCAGGAACCCGGCAAGAACCGGGATCAGCCCCCAAAACCGCCAGCGCCCCCGCCATAGGCATAGCCATAGCCCGCCGAACGAGATTGCCAGCAGCGCCAGATCGGGCATCGCGGGCAGGATCATCACGTCCTGGGGGAGGTGCGCGGTCCAGCGCGCGACAACCTCGACGATGCGAATGCCCCAACCCATCGGCAGGAGGGCCAGCGCCTCGAGGTGGAACGGCATCAACAGGCAGGCGAGAAACGCCCAGGGCAAAATCCAGATGCCCGCCAGCGGCACGGCCACGACATTGGCGACGACCGAATACAGCGCGAAGCGGCCGAAATGGTAGATCGTGAACGGGATCGTGCCGATCGTCGCGACCAGAGTCGTCAGCGCGATCCCGAGGAGATGCAATCCGGCGCGGCGGACCGGACCGGCCTCGGCGCGCAGGCTCGACAGCCACGCCGAGAAGCTTTCGTAGAAGCTGATCAGCGCCACCACGGCGGCAAACGACATCTGGAAGCTGACGCCCATGAGGGCGACGGGGTTGACGGTCAGAACGACGACGGCGGCAAGGGCGAGCCCGCGCATCGAGAACACCGCGCGATCGAACAGGATCGCGAGGATGCCGAGACAGCACATCATGAAGGCGCGCTGAGTCGGCACGGCGCCGCCGGAGACCGCGAGATAGGCGATCGCCGCGGCGAGCGAGGCCAGTGCTGCGACTTTCTTGATGGGATAGCGCAGGGCAATCGCCGGGATCAGGGCGAGCACCGCCCGTGTCGCGAAGAACACGAAGCCGGCGACCAGACTCATGTGCAGCCCGGCGATCACCAGCATATGGGCAAGCCCGGAATCACGGAAATCCTGGGCGATATCCGGCGGGATTCCGGTCTTCTCGCCGGTAATGAGCGCCGCGGCGATCCCGCCTTCGGCGCCGGGCAGCGCCGCCATGATCCGCGCGGTCATGGTATGGCGCAGCGCGAGCAGCCGATCGGGCGGCGCCGCGACCGGCCCGGGAATCTCGTACAGGCTTCCGAGCACGAAGCCGGTGCCACCGATCCCCTGGAAGTAACTCTGCCGCTGGAAATCGTAGCCGCCGGGAAACATCGGCGCCGGTACCGGGAACAGCAGGGCGCGGCCGCGTACGATCTCGCCGATTTCAGTGGGACAGGTCTTGGTCCGCAGGCGGATCCGCCGCGGCGTCTCGACCGGGAGCAGCGCCTCGATCACCGGCGCAACGAGTTCGATACGGCATCCCGCCGGCAGCATCGCGATATCGCCGACGCTGCCCTGGAAGCGCAGCGGCGGCGTCGCCTCGGTCAGCAGGGGTCCGGCATTGCGGATCGTCTGCCACTGCGCGCCGATCCAGCCGGCACCGGCGATCGCGAGCAGGAGCGCGGCGGCTGCAGCAAATTTGGGCCAGCCCGACGCGCCCCGGTAATTGCGCAGGACC
>CAIUCF010000494.1 GCA_903897565.1 uncultured Rhodospirillales bacterium
AAGCGGTTTCCTCCGCGCGAGGTATCCGGGCACTCAGAAATGGCAGACGAATCTGTCGCTTGTAGCGTGTCGTAAGATATTGCACTGATGTCGCAGCTACTGGGTAGGACAGAGGATCAGTGCGGATGAGGCAATGCCAGTTGGTTTCCATCCTCCATGACGAGGGACATTATTCGGACTGCATCAACGCTGTCACAAGTCTGCTCCCTGCCGCCATTCTCCCGAGCAATCGACCCTATTCCGACATCGCCACAGGACTGAAACAGCGGAATCCGCTGTTCTTCCTCATGATCGAAGTCTATCCGATCGCCTTCACACTCGCCGCCCTCTGCGGTTTCCTCCTCAATATTCCCGTGGCCGGCTTACTGTTCCGCCCCGCCGAGGCCGTCCGCTGCGATCGCCCGAAATCGATCGTGAAGCACCTGCTCCTACGCCTGCTCCGCCGGCTCCCGAATACCAAGGTGCTTTCCATGCTCCCCTTCAGCCTTGATCCACGCTTTGCGGGGATCGCCGCGGGGTGGCTGTACGATCCCCAGCTTTGGGACCTCCCCCTGCTCTATCCGGGAGCCTATAAGGCCGCATCGCCACTGCAGCATCTGGTGCGCGAGGCCGCCGCCGGGCGCCGCGTGATCGTTGCTCTCGGCGCACAGGAGCGAATCAAAGGGTTTGATTACCTCGTCGAATTGTGGCTCAACAGCCCGGCGTTCCGGGAGGAATATCTCGTCGTCATCGCCGGCAAAGTGCGCACCGCGCATGCCGCCGCGGCCGCCTTTACCGAGAGCGGCGGGCTGCTGATCAACCGATGGATCGACAATGATGAGATGTTCGCCCTTTACCGCAGCGCCGACCTGATTTGGGTGTGTTATGCGCCCGATTATGATCAAGCGTCGGGCATCTATGGTCGGGCGTTCCAGATGGGAGTCCCTGCTGTGGTCCGGAAAGGTTCGTTCGTCGACAAAATTAGCGCCACGCTCGGATACGAAATCGTGTCGATCCCCTACGACAATCCGTCAGACGCAGCGGCTCTCCTGATCGCCGCCCACCCTTCGGTTCCCGAGCATGGCGTGATCGCAGAACAGGTTGCGGCGATGACCGCGTCCACGCGGGAGGTGCTGGAATCTTCGATCGGCCGTCGCCCCGGTGCTGCCGCCCTCGCCGCATGAGCGATACCGGAGGCGACAACATAGAGGCGCCGCGCCTTAACCTCCGTCGGAATGCGATATGGGGATTATTGGAGATCGTCTGCGCCGCGGTGGTCCTGTTCCTCCTCTATCGGCTCGTCCTGGCCCAACTCGGCCTGCAGGCGCTTGGGATATGGTCGCTCGTCCTCGCCGCGACCTCGCTGGTCCGGCTCGGCGATCTCGGCGCGGCCTCGGGGCTTGGCCGATTCGTCGCGGTCGCCTACAGCCGGGGCGAAGGTCAAAAGGCACTCGCCTATATCGAGACGGCAATCATCACGAATACCGTACTGTTCGGGGCCGTGTCGCTGATTCTTTACTGGCCCCTCTGGCATCTGCTCCCACTCTCGATCTCATCGAAGCCGGCGCTGGAACAAGCGCGCAGCCTGCTCCCCTATGCCCTGCTCTCCTTCACGATGCTCAACGTCAACGGCGCAATGAACGGGTCGGTGATGGGGCTCCAGCGCGCCGACCTCAAGAGCGGGATCACGGTCGCCAGCACGCTGCTGCAGTTTGCGGTGGCAGCGATATTGACCGCGCGCGAAGGTCTGATCGGCCTTGCCGTCGCCCAGATTAGCCAATACGCGTTTTCCCTGCTGGCGCAGTGGTTCGTGGTGCTGAGACAATTGCGGCTCTCGCCGCGACTGCCTCAGCATTGGGAGCGCAGAATCTTTCGCGAATTGCTCGGTTTCGGGATCAAGCTTCAGGCAGCGAGCCTGCTATCGTTCCTTTACGAGCCTGCGGTGAAGTTCGTGCTTTCCTCGCTCGGCGGACTAGGCGCGCTCGGCGTGTTCGAGCGTGCCCAGAAGGTGGTGCAGCAGGTCCGCCAGGTCGTTGTCGGCCCATCGCAGATCCTGATGCCAGCATTCGCACATTTCGACGACAAGGGCGGCAGCGAGGTCGCAACCCTCTACGAGAAGGCAATCGCGACCAGCGTCATCACCGGGCTTCCGCTCATGACGGCCGTCGCGCTCGGGTCCCCGTTGATCGCTTGGCTCCTGATTGGCCATGTCGATCCGCGGTTCGTGACGTTCATCGTCATGCTGTGCGTCGGTTGGTTCCTCAACCTCGTCGCGGCGCCCGCCTATCTTCTCGGCGTCGGTACCGGCCGCGTGGGGTGGAACATCTGGGGCCACGTCATCACCACATTAGGCGGGCCGGCGCTTGGTCTGGTACTCGGTCACCTCGCGGGGGCGAACGGGGTGGTCGCCGGTGCAATGCTCATGCTCGCAACCGGGTCGCTCTTCAGCATGATCATGAATTGCGCCAGCCAATCCTGCGCCCCGCTGCCAGGCAAGGTCGCCATGAGATCGGCTTTCTTCAACCTCTGGCGCCTGCGCCCGAAAGGTAAGGCCGTTCCGCCGGCCGCCGGCGACGGCTTGGCAAGTTCATCGGGCGGGGATATCGTTTGACGCCGCTTCATGGTGCCATGATAGCCTGCGCCCGCATGCTTCGCGCATGACCTAGCATTCCCCGTCTTTCGCTGACACTTTTGGATCGATCTTATGGGCGCGATTGAAACTGAAAAATTCGACGAATATTTCTCGGGATCGCGGCTGCATGGCGATGATTTTCCCCCAGAGAAAATCGAACAATGGTATCAACAAGAAGAAAATGGTTACTTCGATTTATTGAGTAATTACTATAATATTATGGAAGATGATGGGGTTTATAATTACGAATATTGTGAATTAAACAATTTTCATGTGATC
>CAIUCF010000495.1 GCA_903897565.1 uncultured Rhodospirillales bacterium
GTGGGGCTCATCGACGACAGGGGCCGCTTGCCGGGCGCGATGGCATTGGCCGCGCCCTGGACCAGGCCGAACATGTTCGGCGTCCCGGGCGCGGTCGTGAAATCATCCATTTCATCGTTCAGCAGAACCCCGGTACCGGGCGCCATGACCTGGGCGCCGAAGTAGCCGTTGAGCGTATAGGTTACGGCGACGGCATTGCCTGCCGCGTCGACGACCGAGTAATGGGTGGTCTCGAGCCGCTCATGCGGCGCCACGCCCGGCTTGACCGCGCTCGACGCGGTCGCCTTATCCGGCAGGATTTGAGCCCGGATCGCGGCTGCGTAATCCTTCGAAACCAGATGCGCGATCGGATTGTCGTGAAACGCCGGGTCGCCGAGATAGGAATTGCGATCCATGAACGCGTGGCGCATGGCCTCGGCGATGACATGGGCGGAGGCCGCGGTATGGTAGCCGAGCGCCTTGAGGTCATAGCCCTCGAGGATATTCAGGATTTCGCACAAGGCGACCCCGCCGGAACTCGGCGGCGGCGCCGAGACGAAGTCATAGCCGCGGTAGCGGCACCGCACCGGCGCGGCCTCCGCCACCGTGTAGCTCGCGAAATCGGACGCGGCGACGATACCGCCGCCGGCCTTCGCCGCCTTTTCGACCGCGATCGGCAGCTCGCCGTGATAGAAACCATCCGGTCCCTCGGCCGAAATCTTCGTGAGCAGCCCTGCCAGATCCGATTGCGTCAGCCGATCTCCGGCCTGCAGGTCGGAGCCGTCTTTCCGCCGGAAGACCTTCGCTCCCGCGGGATCGTCCTTCAGTGCCCTCGCCGGCGCGAGCACCCGCAGATCTCCCGCCCCCAGGACAAAACCTTCGCGGGCAAGTTTGATCGCCGGCGCCATCACGACGGCGCGGGACAGCGTGCCATATCGCTTCAACGCCGTCTCCAGCCCGAGCACCGTCCCCGGCACGCCGACCGCGCGATAGCCGAGTCGGCTCGAGCCCGGGACCGGCTTTCCCGCGGCGTCGAGGAACATGCCGGCCGAAGCGGCGCCCGGTGCGGTCTCGCGGAAGTCGATGAAGCTGTCCTGGCCGGTGGCGAGGTGAATCGTCATGAAGCCGCCGCCGCCGAGATTGCCGCAGCACGGGTACACGACGGCCTCGGCGTAGCCGATCGCGACCGCCGCGTCGACGGCATTGCCGCCGCGCTTCAGGATTTCGGCGCCGACGCCGCTGGCCAGCGCCTGTTCGGTCACGACCATGCCATGTGTGGCGGTGACGCCCTCGGCAGCCTGGGCGGCGGAAATGGATATTGCCGCGAGCATCAGTGCGGTCAAAGGTGAGAGCAAGGAGTCCAATCGATCACGCGCTCCGTTTCAGGATGACGGTCACCACTATATTCCCCGCCGCTGGAACGCCTAGAGCAGATCGCGGCTCCGGCGTATGGTTGGTCGCGCCGAGACGGCTCGGACATGAGAATCCCCGAGTGAGACGGGGACCGGTTGGAGGAAACATGAGAGCAGTTCTGTTCCGGTGGACCCGAGCCTTGCGTGTGGTCGGTCTTGCCACCGTTCTGGCAATCGCCACCGTCTCGGGCGCCCGGGCGGATCGTCTGGCCCTGCCGCCGGCACTGATCGATCTCGGCTCGCCCGCCGGCACCGCACTATTCGCCCATGCCGGAGCCAAACAGGCCTATTGGCCGCTTGCCGACGAGTTCGTGACACAAAAGGGACAGGCCTATTGCGGCATCGCCTCCCTGGCGATGGTGCTGAACGCGCTTGCCCTACCAGCCCCGGCCGTGCCCGATTACGGTCCGTTCACGAGCTTCACCCAGGACAATCTGTTCACGCCTGCGACCGAAAAGATCATCCCGCAGGCCTATATCCCGACCCATGGCATGACCCTCGATCAGGTCGGCGCGGTCGCCGCGAACTTCGGCGCGCAGGTCCGGGTGATCCATGCGGGCACGGTCTCCGCCGTCCATTTTCGCGCCGACGCCGCCGCTGCCCTCGCCAAGCCGGGGCACTTCGTCATCGTCAATTATCTTCGCACCGCACTCGGCCAGCAGCGCTATGGCCATATCTCGCCGCTCGGCGCCTATGACCACCGCTCCGACCGGTTTCTCATCCTCGATGTCGCCCGCTACAAATACCCGCCGGTCTGGGTCCGCACCGCGGATCTATTCGCGGCGATGAACACAATCGACGCGGGCAACGATAATCAGACGCGGGGCTATCTCCTGCTCGATCGCACCAAGCCATAGCAGCGAAAGGATATTCCGGCTGGCTTCCGACATGCCTCCCCTCGGATCTTCGCGCGGGGCCGACTTCATTACCTGGGGTAGGTTCGACCCCCTGAAACCGTCGCCATGACGGTCCCTGCCTGGTCCCGTGACACGAATACAATGGCTGAAACAATTCTGGGGGTCGCCGACCAGCCCGAGCGACCCCGCCAGACCGTACAGCGCCCCTTGCGCGGCGTCGTGCTCGTGGTCCTGGCACTGATGAGCTTTTCCTGCTCGGACTGCTGCGCCAAATACCTGTCGGCGTCGCTGCCTTCGGTCGAGATCGCCTGGCTGCGCTACGCCGCCTTTACCTTGCTCGCCATTGTTGCGGTCGTATCCTCCGGGCAGGCGCCGGTGACGGCGCGGCCGTTTCTCGCCTGCTTCCGCGGACTCGCCATGTTCGGCAGCGCCATCTTCTTCATCATGGCGCTCGGGCGCATGCCGATCGCAGACGCCACGGCGACCAGCTTCTCGTCGCCGCTGATCATCACGCTGCTGGCGATCCTCGTCCTCGGCGAAAAGATACCGCCGTGGCGCTGGGCGATGCTCGGGCTCGGCGTGATCGGGATGCTGCTGATCGTGCGGCCTGGGACAAGCGCGTTCAATCCGGCCGCGATCTTCGCGCTGCTCTGCGCCTTCAGCTGGGCGACAGGCGCGGTCATCACCCGCAAGATGCACGACGCCGAGTTGCCGCTCACCCTGCTGTTCTATACGGCGATCGCCGGCTTCACGGTCAGCAGCGTGCTGCTGCCCTTCGTCTGGCAATCGCCGACGGCGGCGCAATGGGCCATCGGCACGACCATGGGCGGCTGCACGACCCTCGCGCATTGGCTGATCATCCAGGCGCACCGGCACGCCGGCGCCTCGGTCCTCGCACCGTTCTCCTACACACAGCTGCTCTGGTCGACCCTGTTCGGCATCGCTCTCTTCGGGACCGTGCCGGGGACGACGACCCTGCTCGGGGCGGGTATCATCATCGCCACGGGCCTCTATGGCTATTTCAGGGAGCACCGCGCCGACCGCTATGGAAGGCGCGCGCTTTGACGCGCGGGTGCCGCGCTTCGACGGGACCACTTTTCCATCGACTTGTACTAACGTCATGATCCTGGCTACTTATTCTCGACCTCATGGCGCGGACCAACTAAAGGTGGGCGTGGTCACCGGACTGTTGGGGCGCGGAGGTTCAAGAAGCCGTTGATGGAAAAGATCGTCATCCTCACCGGCCTGATCTCACTGACCGCCAATCTGGTGATGGGCGGCCTGTTCGTGGCCTTCTGGCTGCGCGATCGGCCCGGTCGCTGGAATCTCGCCTGGGGGGTCGCCTATCTATCCATGGCCACGGGCCTTGGGCTCTGGTTGACCGCTCATAATCCCGCAGTGTCGCGCGTCCTGCTCGACTTCGCGGGCGTCGTGGTCGGCGTCGCCGTAGGGTCGTTCATCGCCGGCGCCGAGTTGTTCCTGGAACGGCCGGTTGCGTGGTGGCGGCTCTATTCCATTGCGATCATCATCTCGACGGCCGGCATTCTGCTGCTCGCCCGGTGGGATCTGCGGTATGCGCTTGCGGCGGCGGCTTCGGTGATCGCCGCCGCTCACGCCTGGGGCGGCATTTGCTTCCTGAGACAGACGAGCAGAATCACCCGATGGGTCGGCGCGGTATTTCTGGCGCGCGCGCTACAGCTCTCCTGCTTCGTGCCCCTCGTGCTTATGGGCCATGGCGAGATCGCCTTCCTCATGGGCCATTTCATGACGCTCGCGACCGGATTCGCGATGTTGTTCGTGGCCTTCGTCGATTACGACCGCCGGCTTCTCGTGGCGAAACAGGAACTCGCGGCGCGCAATACGGCGCTGATCGCGCAGGAACGAACGCTTACCGAGACCAACCAGACGCTCTCGGCGATGACGCAGAAGCTTGAGACCCAGAGCATCGGCTACGCCGCCGCCCGCGATCGCGCGGAGGCCGCCAGCCACGCCAAGTCCCAGTTTCTCGCCAACATGAGCCACGAATTGCGGACGCCGCTCAACGCCATCCTGGGCTTTTCGGAGTTGATTACCCTGCGCGAGGATCTGGCGGCGCAGAGCGGTCGCGCGGTCGAGTACGCCGGCTATATCCGCGATGCCGGAAGCCATCTGCTTGCGGTGCTCAACGACCTGCTCGATATCGCACGAATCGAGCTGAATACGATCCAGCCGGCGCTGCAAGCGCTGCATCTGATCACGCCGGTGGAAAGCGCGGTCGCGATGCTCGGCTTCGCGCTCGAACCGAAGCAGGTCACGGTCGTAACCGCGATCCCGCGCGATCTCGCCGTCAGTGCGGATGGTCGCTTGTTGAAGCAGGCCGTGATGAACCTGGTCGGCAACGCCATCAAATACAGCCCCGTGGGTGGCCGGATCGACATCGCAGCACGGCCCGTCCAGGGCGATGTCATCGAAATGACGATCGCGGATCAGGGACCCGGGATCGCCGTGAACGACCGCGAGGCCGCCTTCCAGCCGTTCTGGCAAAAGGCCGGAGTCGAGACCCGCGAACAGGGCGGCGTGGGCCTGGGTCTCAGCATCGTGCGCCTGATCATCGAAGCCCACCGCGGCACGGTCGCGATCGAGGACTGCCCCGGCGGCGGAACCCGGATCGTCCTGAGGCTTCCGGGAAACGGCGCGACCTGACGGGCGGCTTCAAGCGTCGCGGAGCAAGCGCCCGAGGCTGTTGGTCGCTTCCGTGATCTGCGTCGCGAGCCCGGTCGATTCATCCGCCATCGCCTTGATCTCCTGCGCCACGACGGCAAAACCGAGCCCGGCGTCGCCGGCACGCGCCGCTTCGATGCGCGCGTTGAAGGCGAGCATCCGCAGACGCTTGAGAATTTCCATGATCCCGCCCGTGGTGGCGACGATCTGGGCGCTTTCCTTGCCGACGGCCGTGACCAGATGCTCGTTGCGCAGCTCGATCATCTTGCGGTCGTTGATATTGGTGACAGCGCCCTCGAGATATTCCAGGCTGCCGTCGGCGGCGAAAATCCCAGCGCCGACCTCGTTGATCCAGACGATGCTGCCGTCTCGCGCCAAAAGCCGGTAGTCGATATCCCATTGCTCGCGCGCCAGGATCGCTGCGTCGACTTGCTCGAAAATCCGCGTCTGGTCGTCGGGATGGGTGATGGACACGAAGCTGCGGACGCGATTGCCGATGAAGTCGCTCGCCGGGAAACCGGTAACGTGGCGGATCGCCTCCGTCATGAATATCATGGTGTAGTCGGCGTCACAGCGGCAGCGATAGAGAAACCCGTTAATTCGGCTCAGGATACTGCGCATCGCCGCAACGTCGTCGGCTTCCCCCGCGATATTGTCGGGGCCGTCCATAACAAGATCCGCGAATTTCATCGACATCAATCCCCCGATCACGATCGGGCCGGGATTCTCGTCACCGGCCCGCTCCTGATCTAAGCATACTTCATGCCGTCAGGGGATAACCTGATACACTGTGCCCCAACCCTGGCCCTTGCCCTGACCGCCATACTGCGTCGTACCGTAGACGATCCCCTTGCGGACGATCAGCTTGCCCGTCGGCGCCGCCCCGTCGGCTGTCCCGCCCGAGAAGGTGTAGAGCACGGTCTCCGTCCAGTTATCGGCGCCGTCCGAGGTCAGCTTGAACACGCTGCCGAATTTTCCGGCGGCGGAGCCCGTGCTCGAGACAGTCCCGGTGCCCACGGTCGTCCCGATCATAACGTTCTTGCTCCGGAAGGTGACCTGGCCCATGGGCTGGCCGCCATCGTCGCCGGTGAAGCTGTAGATCACCGCGCCATCCCACTGGCTTCCCGCACCCGCGGGCGTGAGTTCGAACACCGTGCCCAGGCCATTGTCGCCGCCGCCATAGGTCGTCCCGAAAAGATGCCCCTGCTTGGTCAGCGTAACACCGGCATAGGGGGTCTGGCCGTCGGGGTTGCCCTGGAAATCATAGATGTCCTGTTCCGCGGGCTTGGCGGTCGGGCGGGTCTTGATGCGCATCTTATACACTGCGCCGAAACTGTTGGCGCCACCGGCCTGGGTCGTCCCGAAGACGTATTTCTTCTTCTTGTCGAAGATCAGGGGACCGGAAGGGGTCTGGCCATCGCCGCCCGGCGCGAACGCCCATTGCACCGTCTCGGTCCAGGGCAGGCCGCTTCCCGACGCCGACGGCGTCAACTGGTAGACGACGCCGCAGCCGGAAGGATAGTTGCACGACAGATCGCCGCCATGGCTCGCCGTGCCGAGCAGGTTGCCGTTCTTGTCGAAGACGACGCCGCCGAGCGGGCCGCCGCCATCGGCGGCGCCGGTGAAGCTGTACAGCACCGTTTCGGTCCAGGCGCCGCCCACCGTTGCGGGCGGGCTCAGCTTGAAGACGACGCCCTCATTGGCGTAGTCGGCGCCGCCTTGGAACGTCGTGCCGTAGAGATTGCCCTGCTTGTCGAGGGTGAGGCCGGCCTTGGGCAGGCCGCCGCCGGGCCCGCCGTCGAACACGAACAGGGCCGTTTCCGTCCAGGCCCCGGTCTTGCTCGCGGGCGGGGTCAACTGGAAGACGGTCCCGGCGTTGAAGTTGCCACCGTTCTGCGTCACGCCGTAGAGATTGCCCGCCTTGTCGGCGATAAGGCCGGCGTAGGGATGATCGCCATTCTGCGGGCCGGCGACGAAGCTGTAGAGAACGCTCGCCGCACTGAAGGCCGGGCTGGGCAGCATGATGGTCGCGGCGGCTATCGCGACCATGCCGACGGCAGCGGTCCGCGCCAGGGGTAACGGCCGGGCCGCAGACGGCGAGACGGTGCGGCCTCTCAAGTCCTGATTGTTCTTCACTGCGGGATTCCCCTCGATGACGCGACTCGGGAGTCGCATGACTCAAGGGCAATGCTGTCGCAGATGAATGCGACAGACGGTTTACCGAATTGCTTCAGCTACCGCTATTTTTTGCGTCCGGTTACGGTATTCCGAGGTGGAGCGTCGAGCAGCGTGCATTTGCGATCGAGCAATTCCTCGCTCGAGCCCTGATCGCGCAAGCCGATATTGGCGTGATCGTTCAGAATATAGAATCCTGGGCGCCCGTCGCGGAACACCGCACCGATGACCGCCACCGTCTGGATCGCCATGTTGCCTGCGTAATCCGGCCCCTGGTCGGCGACGATGCGAAACACGTTGCTGCCGACGAGATCGGCCGCGACCAGCTTACGCACATTGTAGACATGGCCGAACGGTGGCAGGGCGATCGTCGACCAGGATTGCCGGATCGACCTTTCCGCGGCCTTCAGCGACGCCCGCACGTCCGGGCGAACGCACTGGATATGGAAATGGAGCTGGTGCTGGGTGCGCCCGAGCACGGAGTTGACGGCTATGCCGAGGCCATCTCGCGGGATCTTGTCGTCGAGCAAGGTCTCGAGGTAGCTCGTGCTCTCCCAGGCCGCCGCCCAATAGCCCGAGCTTCCCGGCTCGAGCAATGCCGGACTCTCGATCCCCGTGACCCGGTCGGTCGGCACCAGCAGGTACTGACGCGAGCCAATCCGATCCTTGATGATGGCATAGCCCTCGGGTCGCCCATCCTGGGGCGAGACGTAGCGGCACGGCGCCGGATTGTGGATCTTGGCCAGGGCCGGAACGCAGGCGTTGTGGACAAGGTGCCACAAGGCATCCGAGCGCAGATGGAGAAAGCGCCACAGCGCATCTGGATCCGCAGCCGCACGCGGCGGCGCGACCACGAGGGCGAGCGTCAGCGCCGCCGTCACCATGGCGCCGAACCGCGCCACACCCCGCCAGACAGATTCCATTCGGGACTCAGGCGATCGCGTGCCGGCGACAGGAGTCGTCGCCCTCGCTGCAGGATAGACACGACTCGCGACGATACTCGTTTGGCGACATCCCGAATGCATCGCGGAACCGACGGCTGAAATGGGTGGAGCTCTGGAAGCCCCAGGAGAAGGCGATATCGGTGATCGTCCTTGCCGCCATCAGCGGATTCGACAGTTCCCGACGGCAGCGCTGCAGTCGCTCGCGGATGATGTATTGCAGTACCGTCGTGCCTTCGGGCTCGAACAGGCAGTGCAGATAACGCAGCGAAATCCGATTTGCCTCGGCGATCATGCCGGGAGACAGCTCCGGGTCGCCGAGATGGCGGTCGATATATTGCTTCACCAACAGCAGCTGGGCGTCGCGCAGGCTGCAGGCATCGACGGCGGATTTCTCGGCGTCGAGCGCGCTCACCACCAAACCGATCAGCGCCTCGGTCAGGGCTTCGCCGTTGCGCAGGTTACCGGAGAGGAAGTCCGGCGCCATCGAGCGGATGAACGAATTGAGCAGGCTCGCACCCGGCGAGCCCTGTGGCAGCGAACTGGCGATCGAATGCCAGGATCGCGGCAACCAGCCGCGCAAGCGGGCGAGCGGCATCATCACCGAGATCTTCTCGAGTCGCTCGATCACCTCGAAACTCATCGGCCGCGTCGTGTTCCAGATCAGGACATCGCCTGGCCCCAGCACCGCCGTGCGATTGTCGATCGTGAAATGCTCACGGCCCGAGACCACGACCTGGACTGCGAGGGTCTCGAAGCCGTCGCGGGCGATCTCGGCGCGCTTGCGGGTGGCGCCACAGGGATCGCAGACACAGCTGACCATGCGCAGGTTCTGCACGGTACGCTGCTCGATCTCGGCATGGAAATCCGGCCGCGCCCAGCCGCCAATGCTCCAGGCTCCATAGGTGTCCTTGAGCTTGTCGCTCCAGGCGTCGTAGCGATCCGACGCCACGTAGGAGGACGTCCGCCAGATAGGATCGACCGTCTCGGCCATGGAATCCGCTCTTCCGCGCGATAATCTCTCGCCCGCCGGGTGACGGGAACGGCTGAACCTTAGCATATCAGCGGGAATTATACAGAGCCCGCCGGGGCGGGCTCTGCAGCAGACGGGTTCACCGCGCGGTGAACGCCCCGTCGAGGGTGAGCATCGTGCCGGCGATCCATTCGGCGTCGTCGGATGCCAGGAACAACGCGCTGCGGGCGACGTCTTCGGCGGTGCCGACACGGGGATAGGGCGTGAGCGCGTGCAAAGCCTCGTTGGTCGCCTTGTCTTCGAGGAACGGCCGCACCATCGCGGTCGCCAGGAAGCCGGGGCAGATCGCGTTGACATTGATGCGATGCGGCGCGAAATCGACTCCGAGCTGACGCGTCAGGCTGACGACGGCGCCCTTGGAGGCGCAATAGGCCGGCTCCAGGGCGAGACCAACCAGACCGGCGATCGAGGCGATGTTGACGATGCGGCCTCGGGTACCGTCGGCGCGCGGGGTCTGCTTCATCATCTGGCCGATGGCGTATTTGCAGCCGAGCCAGACGCCCTTGGCGTTGACGTTCATGGTGCGGTCATACTGTTCTTCGGTCTCGTCGAGGATCGAATGCAGCTCGGTGAAGATGCCGGCATTGTTGACCATGACGTCGAGCCGGCCATAGAGCGCGACCGCCCTGGCCACCAGCGCCTCGACATCGGCAGCCTTGCTCGCGTCGGCCTGATGATATTCGGCCTTGCCGCCGGCCTTGCGGATCGCCTCGTGGGTCGGCACGTCGAGGTCCTTCTCGTAGCCGGCGGCAAGCGCGCCGGGCCGGAGATCGGAGCAGAGGATCGTGGCCCCCTCCTTGGCGAAGGCGATGGCGATGGCGCGGCCATTGCCCGAGCTCGACCCGGTGACGATGGCGACCTGTCCCTCGAGACGTCCTGGCATGGTATCCTCCTGTGGTTTCTTGGTTTTATCCGGGAATTAGACCGAATAGCGGCAGAGCGTCTCGCCGCCGTCGATCGGCACCAGCACGCCGTGCATGTAGCTGGAATCATCCGAGGCCAGAAACACCGCAAGCTTGGCGACGTCGTCGGTCTCGCCCCAGCGCTTGAGCGGAATGCTCTCGACGAAGGCGCCGTCGAAATCCTTGTCGTCGAACAGCGCCCGCGTCATCGCCGTCTTGGCGTAGGTCGGGCAGATGCCGTTGACGCGGATCTTTTCGTGGCCGTATTCGATCGCGAAGCAGCGGGTCAAATTGGCGGCCGCGCCCTTCGAGATATTATAGACCGCCTGCTTGGGATGGCCCTGCAGCCCGGCGGTCGAGACCAGGTTGATGATGTTGCCGCCGCCGCCCTGGCGCAGGAAGGTGCGCACTGCTTCCTGGCAGCCATACCAGGTGCCCTTGACGTTGACCTTCCAGCAGGCCTCGAGATCCTCGTCGGTGAATTCATGGGCGAGCTTGCCGGCGCGATAAATGCCGGCATTGTTGAACATGATGTCGAGCCGACCGAAATGCGCGACAGCCTTGGCGACGAGATCGATGACGTCCTGCTCCACCGTCACGTCGCAGCGCACGAACAGGGCGGAGCCGCCAAACGCGGCGATTTCCTCGACCGTCGACAGCTCGGCATGCGCCTCGAACCCGCCGGAGAGCGGCTTCTCGTGGAGATCGGCGACAACGACCTTCGCGCCCTCCCTGGCATAGGCGATCGAGATCGCGCGGCCGAATCCTGATGCGGCACCGGTGATGATCGCGACTCTGCCTTCGAGCTTTCCGGCCATGTTGTGTGCTCCCTCGATATTTTCTTTGAATTTGGTTCGCGTCCGACCCTGCGCGGCGCGCGTTACCGCGTCACGCGGCTATCGCGACGCGCGCTTGCGGATGCGGACCGCCTGTACCTGCAATCAGAATCGTCAAGCTGACGCCCGAGCCGGCCGCCGCCCTCCGAGAGGGTCGAGACCGCAAGCTCGGGCGAAGCCGGCCGCCGCTCAGGCGGCTTTCTTTTTCGAGGGCTTCTTCTTGTTGGCCTCGTTGAAGGCTTCCCAAGCGCCCTGCGCCTCGGCCCAGCCGATATTCGCGATCACACTGCCGTCCGGGTTGATGAAGGCGAGCGGGCCGGAGAAGGTCATGTAGAATTCGCTGTCGACCAGGAAATGCGTCATGTCGTGGCGTGCACCCGAAGACTCGTAACCGAAGCCCGGCGCGATCGCGCTGGCGCCGCCGGCGTCGGCCCCGCCGCGGACATCCATGCGGCCCTTGGTCAGGACATACTCGCCCGGGCCGGTATGAATATGTGCGTTGAAGGACGAGCCCTTGGGGCAGGTGAAATAGGCCGACCAAGTGCCGGCTTCCGGCGAGACGTGCAGCAGTTTCCAGGTGATGCCGCCCTTCGAGAAGGCCTCCGGGAACGGCGCCCAGGCGCCGGCATCGATCTGGACGTATTCTTCCTTGGCTTGCTGTTTCATGCGTTGATCCTCCACTAGGATTGAGGGCCCGACCTTGGCTGGCCGTTATTCTCGCCCATGATGACGAAAAGACATTAGCGAAGCGGTTGCATTGACGCCTGCCTGTCGGTGCGGCTTTCCGCGACTGTCCGTGCATGAGCGACCCGCCGTCGCAACTGGGAGCGGTCCGGTTGATGCGTCGGGGGATTTCCTCTAGCCTGCGGCAAAGCCTCCACCGCGGCGGCTGTCGAAGAAGAAGCCCATGAAACGCTCCCTCGCCCTCATCATCGTCGGTCTCTGCGCGCTCCCGCTCCCCGCCCATGCCGACCTCATGGATATCGGGAAATCGGCGCTGCAATCCTATGCCGGCAGTGGCAATGGTGGCGGCGGTAACCCGTCGCTCGGCGCCGGGCTCTCGGACGGCCAGATCGGCTCCGGCCTCAAGGAAGCCCTGCGCGTCGGCACGCAGAAGGCGGTCGCCACAGTCGGCCATTCCGGCGGCTTTCTCAACGACCGCAATGTCCATATCCCGCTGCCGGGCCCGCTCGAGAAGGTTCGCTCGGGCCTCGCCCTGGTCGGCGCCTCAGGCATGGCCGACGATCTCGAACAGCGCATCAATCGGGCAGCGGAAGCCGCGGCGCCAAAGGCCGCTGGAATCTTCGGCAACGCCGTCAGCAGCATGAGCATCTCCGATGCCCGCGGCATCCTGACGGGGCCGCGCGATTCGGCGACGCAGTATTTCAAACGCACCACGACGCCGGAACTGACCGCCGCGATGAAGCCGATCATCGATCAGAGCCTTGCCAATGTCGGCGCCCTCAAATCGTACAATGCGTTGTCACAGAAGGTGAGTACGCTGCCGCTCGGCTCGAGCGTCAATCTGGACCTCGGCAGCTATGTCGTGCACAAGACGCTCGACGGCATCTTCTTCTATCTCGCCCAACAGGAAGCCGCGATCCGGACGAACCCCGCGGCGCGAACCACCGATCTGCTGCGCTCGGTGTTCAAGTAGCCGCGCAGCAGGACCCTCGCATGACAACAAGAGTACCGCTGTGGACGCTTTGCCTGGTGATCGCCGAACTCGCGGTGATCATCGTTCACGCCATTCACACCTATGCGCTCTATCATGGCGGTTTCGGTCCGCTTCACGAGAACACCGGAATCATCTTCGGAAAGCTGCTGTGGCTGGCGCCAAACCCGGTCTATCTCGTCGTGCCGGCGCTGCGGATGACGAGCGTGATGCCGCATCTCGGCCCGATCCAGGGCGAGGTGTTCGGCGCAGCCCTGTTCCTGTTCCTGGCGACGCCGCTGTCGATGGTGATCGGCGGCTTCTCCAACAAGATGCGGCAGGATTACGGCTGGGGCGTCGCCCTGTTCGCCTACGCCATGATCTCGCTGATCACCTATGTCTGCACGATCGGCCTGGTCATGCAGCTGCAACCCTCCTGATTACCTGAGAGCCCCGCTCGATGTCCCCAGACACCTCGTGGCTGCCACCCGGTCAGTTCGATATCGGCGCCTTTCCACGGTTCGGCCTCGGCAAATTCGCCCGGTTGCCGGCGTTACCGGCGGATGCCAGCGGGTTGCGGATCGGCGGCGATGTCGCCCGACCCGGAATCGTCGGGCCGCGTCTTGCCGAGCTGCCGCGAATTCAGCAGGTCTCGGATTTCCACTGCGTCACCTCGTGGAGCTACCGTGGCGCCCGCTGGAGCGGTGTCCGCTTCGCCGATTTCTATGGCCGTATCGCCCAGGCCGAGGCAGCGCCGGCGGCCGACGCGACCCTGGTCGTGTTCCGCGGTCATGACGGCTACGCCTGTGCCATGCAGCTCGACGATCTGCTCGCCGACGATGTCCTGCTTGCCGACACCCTCGACGGCGCCGCGTTACCGCTGGAGCATGGCGCCCCGCTGCGCCTGGTCGCCCCGGCGCATTACGGCTTCAAGAACGTGAAGCACGTCGCGGCCATCGAATTCTGGCGCAATTCGCGCGCTTATCGCTTCCCCTTCCCCTACCCGCAGCTGATGGACCATCCGCGTGGCCGGGTCGCCTTGGAAGAGCGCGGCCGCTGGGTCCCGCCCGGGCTGCTGCGATTCTTCTACCGCCTGCTCATTCCCGGCACGATCCGCAATTTCGCGAAGATGCGGCGGCGCTAAATCCCTTGGGGGGACGCGGCAAGACCACTCAGGCTGCCTTGCCCTCGATCAAGCACGCCAGTCCGGTAAGCTGATCGTCCATGCCGCCGAGCACGGCGGTCTCGTCGTCGAAAAGCTTGAAATAGTCGGCGAAGACCCCGATTGGATCGCCGAAATAATATCCGACCATCCAGCGCGCGCAGCGGGACCAGCGCCCGCGCAGGAGATCCTTCACCAACGCTTTACGCGTCGGCACGACCACGGCGGGAGGATGAATGGGACCATCCGCCTGCGGCGGAACGATGCTGAGCGCCACCATGTTCACCCCTGCAGCAGCGAGCGCGAAGACCGACGCCCAGGAACGCGGATTGCACTCGATCAGGTAAATTTCGCCCGTCCCGGCCTCCTCGACCGCGTCGAAATGGGCGAGTCCCTCGAAGCCGCTCGCGGCAACGAAATGTTCGATCATCTGCCGCAAGGCGGGACTGTCCGCGAAGTCATAGCGGTTGCCTCGATACATCTGCACACCGTAGGCGAGAAGCTTGCCGCCGCGAGCGAGGATGGAAATGTCGCGATCACGGCCTTCTATCAACCGCTGGACCAGCAGCGGCGCGCTCTCGTGGGCCGCGATACGCCCGAGATCCGCCTCGCTGCGGACAAGATCGACGCCGCGTCCGCCCATGCCGACGACGGGTTTGACCACGAGCGGCAGCCGCAAGGTACCGTCCTCAAGCGCCGCCATGACGGCCCTACCATTGGCGTAGACCCAGGTCTCTGGGGTCTGCAGCCCATAACTCTCGCACAGCTCGGCGAAGTGTTGCTTGTTATTGACGGCATCGAACAATGCGGCACTGGGTAGGAGCGCCGTGCCGACCGGCAGACGATGGCGAATAGCGATCAAAAGCCGGGTCGACACAATATCGGTCGGCATGACGAGCTCTGCGCCGGTTTCGGCAATCCGCTTGGTGATCTCCGCAACCGCGACGTCGAAGCCGTCATGCTCGGGGTCGTAGGCAAGGTCTCGGAAACTGGCGAAGCGAGGTGAAATCCTGAGCCCCCGTCCTGTGCCACTGCCCAGGACATGAACTTCGTGCCCGCCCGATCGCACACACCTCAGGGTGTGGTAGGCGAGGTCATACACGAAAGCTATCGCAAGCAGCTTCAAAGGAACCCTCCCGACCAATCCCAAGATGACAGGGATGCCGCAACGATCATTCCACACGCCTTCATGGGCGCGGAGCCTCGCTTTTGTGTGGGCATCGGGTATAAACCGACACCAATGTTCGGGAAACGGATGGCCGCAAGACTTACAGCAGCAACAAGATAAATCAGCCCGGAATATTCGACCAGAACTAGATTCATCATATTTGTGGAGTCATTCCCGACATGTCGTTCATCCGGATAGAGTGCGAGGCTGGTCTTCCCGTATCCTCTTGGAGTCGAGGTTACGGTCCGATACTCCTCTTCCAGTAACGTTCGTCGAGCGATTTGGTTCCGGGGTAAGTGATTCCAACCTAGGCGGGAATGAGAACCACTTCTAAATTCTTCAGCCCGTTGATGAAATTCGAGCGAAAGCGTCGCGGCGGAGCGATCAGCTCGAACCGCTTCACCCGCGCCGCCAACTGCGTGAACAGCAGTTTCAGCTGCAACTCCGCGAGACGGGAGCCGACGCAGATATGAGGGCCCGAGCCGAAGCCGAGATGGCGGTTGTTCGGCCGTGCGATATCGAAGCGGTCGGGGTCGTCGAATACGGTCTCGTCGCGATTGCCGGAGCTGTACCAGACCACGACCTTGTCGCCGGCGCGGATACGCTGGCCGTGCAGTTCGGTATCCGCCGTCGCGGTGCGACGAAAATGGATGACCGGCGTGGCGTGGCGAACCATCTCGCGCACCGCGCCCGAGAGGATCTCGGGATCGGCGCGGACCTTGTCCCATTGCTCTGGATTGGCAGCGAAGGCGGCGACCGTATGGCTGATCGAGTTGCGCGTGGTCTCGTTGCCACCAACGAGAACGAGGACGAGATTGGCGATGAAATCACGCAGCGCGATCGGTCGCCCCTGAATCTCGGCATTGGCGAGCAGCGAGGCGATGTCCTCGCCCGGATGGGCGCGCCGTGCCGCGAAGAGTTTCTGAGCGAATCCCATGAACTCGGCCATCGTCGCGGCCATATCCTCGGGAGAGCGGCGGAATTCGGGGTCGTCCTCGCCAACGAAGGCGTTGGTCCAGTGATAGAGATCGATCCACATCTCCGACGGCACGCCGAGCAACTCGGCCAAGGTCAGCAACGGCAGCGGCGCCGAGACCAGCGGCACCAGATCGACCGGCTGGCCGAGCGGCACCTTGTCGAGCAGATCGGTAACGCGACCCGTAATGCGATCGCCGACGCCGGCAATACGTCCGGGCAGGAAACTCGTCTGCACCAGGCGGCGATAATCGGTATGTACCGGCGGATCGGTCGAGATGAAGGGAATGCCGAAGGGCGAGTCGCCTTCCGAGCCGGTGCTGGCGACCCCGACCTCGTTCTCGTTGAAGATGCGACTGCCGCCCCGTGCGTAATCCGAGGAGAACAACGCCGCGTTCTTCTCGACCTCGACGATGTCGGCGTAACGGGTGATCGCCCAGAAGCCGGCGCCGTCGCTTTCCGGGTTCCAGTAGACCGGGGCCTCGCGCCGCAACCGGGCAAAGATGTCATGGGGGATGCGCTCCTGGTAAAGGCCAGGGTCCTTCAAATCCGGTACGAAAGTCATGGGCGTCACCCTAGTTATGCAAGGCCTGCATCAGCAGCACGACGGGCTGGAATTGGCCCATATCGAAATAATCCTTCCACGACGCGATCTTGCCGTCGCGGATCTCGTAGACCCCGACATCGGGGATATCGTAATGCGCCTTGCCGATGACGTAATGATCGACGCGCTCCTGGAAGACCAGATCGCCCTGCGCCACGACATGAAGAATCTCCGGCTTCAGCGAGAACGGCGCGGAGAAACTCGCCTTGCCGAAGAACGGCTCGAGGAATTTGCGCATCACCGCCTTGCCCTGCATCGGGTCGAGCGGGATGTTGTGGTAGTAGCAATCCTCGGTGACGTAGCTGAGCGTCTTGTCGACGTCGTGATCGCCCCACGAGGCGATGAAATCGGCGACGACCTGCTTGTTCGCCTTGGTGTCGGCTGCATTGGCTGCGCTCGCGGGCACCGCGATAGCGGTCGCCAGTACCAACAACATCGTCTTCATGGATGGTTCCCCCCGAGATGCATGCGCCGGCTTGTTGCCGACATCGTTCCCGCCAAGGTACCGGAAGCCGAGGCTTCACGCTCGCAGGAATTTAGCCGTGCGCGTCGGGCTAATGCGCGCGATCGGAAACGGTCGCCAATGCACCGCGCCGCTCGAAGTGCGGCGCTTCGGCCGATTGCGGCTCTCGCCGGCCCTGGCCGGCTCCGATGCCGAGTTCCTCCTCGATGAGCAGGGTATAGGCATTCTGCATTTCCGCGATCGTCATGACGTGATCCGCGTCCTCGATCGTCGCAACGCGGACCCAATCGAGCCGCGTCACACGCCTGCCGCCGTCCGGGAAACTCGCATGAAACTCGAAGAGGCCCGGGTCGTCTGGGCTATAGGCCAGGAGCAGGGGAACCGACCTTGCGCGCAGCGCCGCCAGCATGCGGTCGGTACGACCAAGAGGAAAGCTGTCAGGCAGGATCGCGCGAAGCGGCCGCAACGCGCTTTGTTGCAGCCACACCCGCAGGACATGGATCGAGCGGACCGTCCCGATCGGCCCGGATTGCGGCTCGAGGCGGAGCAATCTCCTGACGAATCGTTCGATGCGGGTCACGCCGCTGCGACGTCCCGGCTGCGGCGTCGCGGACCCGAGGTTGCCGGCAGAGCGGGTCTTCAGGGCCCACAAGGTCTTGATGTGCAGCCATTTGCGCCAAGGCGGCGCGCGGGGGTCTTCTTCCTCGACATAAAAATACGGCAGGTTCGCGAGAATCGCCCGGCCGATCCTGCGGTCGGCGACCGCCGCGTGCAGACCGAGATACGCCCCGGCGCAGATGCCGACCAGGGTGAACGCCGCGTAGCCTTCGTTTTGAAGGATATCGAGCGCTTTCTCCACGTCCTTGATTCGCCCGAGATCGTGGAAACCGGTGGGCGTATAGGGATCGATCGGCAGGCTGTCGCCGATACCGGCGGTATCGATTCGCAGCGACGCAATCCCACCTGCGGCAAGCCGACGCGCGAGGCGGACGCTGCCGCGGCCA
>CAIUCF010000496.1 GCA_903897565.1 uncultured Rhodospirillales bacterium
CGCGGCGCGGCAGGGCGGCAGCGCCTTGAGGGCGCGCAGGGCGTCGACCATCAGGGTCCCGCGGCCGGGGCCGAGTTCGACTAGGCGGAAGGCGGCGGGCGATCCGAGTTGCTGCCAGACGGCGGCCGCCCACAGCCCGATCATCTCGCCGAAAATCTGGCTGATCTCCGGCGCCGTGACGAAATCGCCGCCGCGGCCGAGCGGGTCGCGGGTGGTGTAATAGCCGTCGCGCGGGTCCGTCAGGCAGATCGCCATGTAGCGATCGATCCCGATCGGCCCCTCGGCCGCGATGATTGCCCTGAGGGTCGCGAGAAGAGACATCGCCGGTCGGCTCAGGTCGCGGGATTGCCGCGCGGTTTGGCCGTGATGATCAGCCAGGCGCCGGCCAGGAACATCGGCAGGCTCAGCAACTGCCCCATCGTCGCGCACAAGCTGCCCGCTATGCAGCTTTCGCTGTAGAATGGGAGGCTCAGCAATCGTCCTGTCAACGAGCCGAAGATCACGAACCCGATCTGGCTGTCCGGCTGGCGGAACAGCTCGCCGATGCTGCGGGCTATGGCATAGCCCATCAGGAAGGTGCCGCTGATGACGCCGGGGCGCTGGCGGAAGCCGAGGCGTTCCAGCACGGTCAGGACGGCGAAGAGGAGGATGCCCTCCATCGAGGCCTGATAGAGCTGGCTCGGATGGCGCGGATAGGGGCCGCCATTGGGAAAGATCATCGCCCAGGGCACGTCGGTGACCCGGCCGAACAGCTCGCCATTAATGAAATTGGCGAGGCGGCCGAAGAACAACCCGATCGGCACGGCACAGCAGATGATGTCGCCGAGGCCGAGGATCGAAATCTTCCGGCGCAGCGCGAACAGGATGATCGCCGTAATCACGCCGATGCAGCCGCCGTGGAACGACATGCCGCCATGCCAGACCTGGAAGATCTCGAGCGGGTGGGCGGAATAGAGCTCCCTGTCGTAGAACAGGACATAGCCGGTGCGGCCGCCGAGCACGACGCCCGCCGTCGCCCAGATCAGGAAATCGTCGATGTCGAGCGGTTTGCACACCGTAGGCGGCCGCCCCGCCAGCCACATGCAGTAGCGCCAGCCGAGCAGCAGACCGGTGATGTAGGCGAGCGCGTACCAGCGAATCTGCAGGGGCCCGAGCGAGAGGGCGATCGGGCTAATGTCGGGATAGGGAATGAGCGCGAGCATCGCCGGTCAGCGATAGCGGTCGGTCGGCGAGGCGAGGTAGTTATGGACGTAGTCGGCAACCCCTGTTTCGAGCGAGGTCGGCTCATGCGGGAAGCCCAGCCCGACGAGACGCTCCATCCGTGCCTCGGTGAAATATTGGTAGTTCTGGCGGATCGCCGGCGGGGTGTCGACGTAGCGCACGTCGGGCTCGATCCCCATCGCTGCGTAGGTCGCCAATGTCAGGTCGAGGAAGCTGCGGGCGACCCCGGTGCCGCAATTGAAGATGCCGTTCACCTTGGGCGTATCGTTCAGCCACAGCAGAACCTTCAGGCAATCTTCGATCGACACGAAGTCGCGCATCTGGCCGCCATCGGGATAGTCGGGGCTATGGGATTTGAAGAGCTCGGCATGTCCGCCAACCGAGAGGCGCTGGTAGAGCTTGGAGACCAGGCTCTGCATTGAACCCTTATGGTACTCGTTGGGGCCGTAAACATTGAAGAATTTCAGCCCGACCCATTGCGGCGGGCAGGGATAGCCGCGCTCGACCTGGCGCACGACCCAACGGTCGAACAGATTCTTCGACCAGCCATAGGCGTTGAGGGGGCGCAGCGCGGCGAGTGCCTCGCTGGTGAAATTATCGTCGAAACCCTGCGCGCCATTGCCGTAGGTCGCGGCCGAGGATGCATAGATGAAGCGCACGCGATTATCGGCGCACCACTGCCAGATCTTCTGCGAGAATGTGTAGTTGGTATCGATGATGAGGTCGGCGTTGGTCTCGGTGGTCGCGGAAACCGCGCCCATGTGGAACACCACGTCGATCCAGGTACGGTGCTCCGTCAACCACTCGAGCAGTTGATCCGGCGGCACCAGCCCCTGGAGCTCACGTTTGGCCAGATTGCGCCATTTCTCGTCGCTACCCAGGCGATCGCACACCACCAGCGCCGAATTCTTGCGGGCCTCGAGAGCGGCGACGAGGTTCGAGCCGATGAAGCCGGCGCCGCCTGTTACTACGATCATTGCCATCTCTCTCCACCCAACCCGGACGCTTTGCCGTTATAGGCGGAAGGCGAGTCCGGTTACAAGCCGGGCCGGGTGCGGGCCTCCGGTCAGCGAATCGTTTTGTTCCCTGCCAAAGTGTGATAGCCAACGCGCAGAATGACGAGACAAAGGTGCAAGATGGGCTTCGATAATCGGTTGTTCGACGATCTCGCCCGCGTCGCGTCCGGCGCCTTGTCCGCGTTTTCCGGTGTTCGCGAAGAGGCTGAGGCGCGGCTGCGCGAGCAGTTCGAGCGGATCCTCGGTCATATGGATCTCGTGACCCGCGACGAGTTCGAGGCGGTCCAGGCGGTCGCCGTTCGGGCGCGCGAGGCGCAGGAGGCTCTGGAGGCCCGACTCCAGGCGATCGAGGCGCAGTTGGCGCGCCGCGGCGGCCGAGCGGCGGCCGCCAAGGATGCGTCCGGCACTGCGACCCCGGAGTCGCCGGCAGAATAAATCGCGTTTGCGCGTAAACCTGACGGGGATACCGAATTTCCGGCCACCCGCCTCTTGCGTTGCAGCAGGGGGTTTGGCAGGATCTCCATGTTGAGTGTCATCAGGCTCGATGACACAGGATATTGGCATCCCTTGGCGGCCGATCACATTCGGCCTCCACCGCTCCCTGAAGGAGGGCAGCCATGACCGCTTTATCACACAGCGAGGCCGCAGCGGCGGCGGGCAACCCCATCGACATCGTCGAAGAGATCGTGCTGGCCAATGAATGGCCGCATGACCGCGCGAGCGAAGAGGAGATGGTCGTCGAGATCTCCGGTCGCTGGTGCGACTACCGCCTGCTGTTCGTCTGGCAGGAGGAAATCAGCGCGCTGCATTTCTCCTGCAGCTTCGACATGAAGGTGCCGAAGGCGCGGCGCCCCGCGGTTTATGAGCTGCTGGCGACGATCAACGAAAAGATGTGGCTCGGCCATTTCGACGTCTGTTCGGATGCCTGTCTGCCGATGTTCCGTCACGCCTGCCTGCTGCGCGGCGCGATCGGCGCCTCGGTGGAGCAGGTCGAAGATCTCGTCGACATGGCGATCACGGAATGCGAGCGCTTCTATCCCGCCTTCCAGCTCGTGATCTGGGGCGGCAAGACACCCGAGGAAGCCGTTACCGCGGCGATGATCGAGCCGATGGGCGAGGCGTGATGACGTCTATCCGCTCATGACGACTCGGGAAACGCCGGCGGAGATCCTGCTCGTCGGCTGTGGCAAGATGGGCTCGGCGCTGCTGACCGGCTGGTTGCAGAGCGACCGCGTCGGTCGCGTCAATATCGTCGAGCCGTATCCGCCCGATCCGGCACTGCCGCTGTCCGACCGCGTCGTCCTGCATGCCTCGATCTCGACCGTGGCGCCCAGCTGGCGGCCGAATGTGGTGGTCTTCGCGGTCAAGCCGCAAGTGATCGCCGATGTCGTCCCGGCCTATCGCGAAATCGTCGCGTCAGGAGCGCTCGTGCTGTCGATCGCGGCCGGCAAGACGATTGCGGGTTTCGAAAAGCTGCTCGGCGCCGCGGCGATCGTGCGCGCGATGCCGAATACCCCTGCCGCGATCGGCCGCGGCATCACGGTCGCGGTTGCCAATGAGCGCGCCACCCCCAGTCAGAAGGCTGTCGCGCAAAGGCTGCTTGAGGCTGTCGGCGGGGTATCCTGGGTCGAGGACGAAGGCCTCCTCGATGCCGTGACCGCCGTCTCGGGAAGCGGCCCGGCCTATGTCTTCCTGCTGATCGAGGCCATGACCGCTGCCGGGATTGCCGCCGGATTGCCGTCCGCGCTCGCGGAACAATTGGCGCGAGAGACTGTTGCAGGATCGGGTGAGCTGGCCCGGCAATCGGCGGAGTCGGCGACGCAGCTGCGCAAGAACGTGACCAGCCCGAACGGAACGACCGAGGCGGCGCTGCGGATCCTCATGGGCGAGGATGGGATGTCGCCATTGCTGGCGCGGGCCATCGACGCCGCGACGAGACGTTCCCGCGAACTGGCAGGCTGATCTTCGGTCCGCAGTCTGGTCTGCACCGCGACACGTCGGCAGGAGAGGTAGCCATGGCGACGATTGACGAAGTCGAGCGGAAGATTCTGGACGGTGCGGTCAGGGTGATCGCGGATCGGACCTGGCCCGAGGTCGCGCTGGCGGATGTTGCGCGCGCCGCGGAAGTGTCCATGGCGGTGCTCTATCGCCATTATCGCTCCAAACAGGCCCTGCTGTGCGGGCTGCATCGCGGCATCGATCTCGAGATGCTGGCGGCGCCGGTCGACGAGGGCAGCGTCAAGGACCGGCTGTTCGATCTGCTGATGCGGCGCTTCGACGCTCTTGCGCCGCTGAAGCCGGCTTTCACGACGGGTCTCGCCGAGCTCCGTCGTGGCCGGTTCGCGTCCCTCGAAGCCGCCCTCATCGGCGGGCTGAATTTGCGTCGCGGCATGATCTGGACACTTGCGGCAGCCGGACTCGAGGGATCTTGCATCGTCACCGAAATGCGCGTCAAAATTATAGGCATTGCCTATCTGTCGGCGTTTCGTGTCTGGCTCGACGACGAGTCGATCGACCTGACCAAGACGATGGCCGCTCTCGACAAGGCGCTCGACCGTGCCGTCGCATTCCTGAGACTGGGCGAAAGCCGCGGTGCGGAAGGGACGGCAACCCCGACAGGCGATGCAGCGGTGCAGGACGCGCCTGCAAACTGATTTGTGCAGTGCAGCAATTTTGCTTGACGACGCGCATCATTCCGGGAGATGGTCCGCGCCGAACCTGATACGGGCGCATGCGGGATTGGTTTCCTGACATCATGGTTTTGCCCGTTCGCATCATCCCGAGGGAGATCCACATGTCCGCGAAATCCAGCAATTCACTGTTCAACGTCGACCCTGCCGCCCTGTTCGCACAGTTCAAGGTTCCCGGTATCGACGTCGAGTCGATCCTCGCGACGCAGCGCAAGAACATCGAAGCGCTGACCAAGGCCAACCAGCTCGCCGTTGAAGGCCTGCAGGCGATCGGCCGTCGCCAGGTCGAGATCATCCGCTCGTCGCTCACCGACAGCTCCACGCAGATGCGCGAGCTGTTCCAGACGTTGAAGCCCGAGGAGCGGATCGCCAAGCAGACCGAGATCGCGAAGAAGAGCATCGAGAAGGCCATTGCCGACGCCCGCGAACTCGCGGAGATCGTTTCCAAGGCGCAGAACGAAGCCTTCGAAGTGCTCAACAAGCGCCTCTCGGAAGGCCTCGACGAAGTCCAGACCCTCGTCACCAAGAAGTAACTCGGCGGTCAGCTCACGCTGATCCGGTGAAGAAGGCGCCCCTCGCGGGCGCCTTTTTTGTGTCCGTCAGGTGCCGCGGGGCTTGGCCCGGGCGGTAGGAATGGCGGAGGTTGGATCTTCCGGCCAGGGGTGCCGGGGATAGCGGCCGCGGAGGTCGGCCCGGACGGCGCGGTAGGAGCCGGCCCAGAACCCCGGCAGATCGCTGGTCACCTGGATCGGGCGGCGCGCGGGCGACAACAGATGCAGCTGCAGCGGCACCTTGCCCTGCGCCACCGTCGGCGTCTGTGCCAGGCCGAACATTTCCTGAATCTTGACCGCCAGGACCGGTGGACCGTCGGCCTCGTACTGAATGGCGATGCGGGACCCGCTCGGCACGGTGACGTGGGTCGGCGCGAGCAGGTCGAGCCGGCGCTGCTGCTCCCAATCGAGCCGAGCCATCATCAGCTTTTCCAGGTCCAGCGACTGCAATTCGGCGAGGCTGCGCTGCCGAATCAGTGCCGGCCCCAGCCAGTCGGCCAGCTCGCGACGCAGGCTGTCGTCGTCGATCGCCGGCCAGGAGCCTTTGTCGCCCTCGACCCGGGCTGCGAAACCGATCCGCTGCCGCAGGCCGAGCCCGGCGTCGGACCATGGCAGGCAGTCGAGGCCCTGTTTGGCGACCCCTTCCAGCAGCGCGGCGACGACACGCTCCCGGGGCGGCTGCTCGAGCCGTTGCTCCGCGAGAACGAGCGCACCCAGGACGCGGCGGCGGCGTGCCTGGACCGATCGGCTCGCATCGTCCCAGACGACCTCCTCGACCGTGGCAATCCGCACCGCAAGAACCTCTTCGAGCTCGGATTTGGTCACCGGCGCCGCCAGCCAGATGCGGGCATGGGGAACCTGACCATCGAGATCAGCGACTGCGAGATAGGGCTCTGCCGCGAAAGGGTCGGTTTCGGGAACGAAGGCGCCCTGGCCGCCGGAGAGCCGGAAGCGTCCGGGACCGCCGCGGCGCTCGGCGATACGGTCGGGGTAGGCCAGCGCGAGCAGCGCTCCGGCATGGGCCGGCACCGGGGTTTCCCAATTTCGACCGATCTGGCGGAGCAGTCGCCGCGCGAGCTCGACGGCGCGGCGTGCCGGTTCGTAGCCGCGCGGGTTGGCGAGCAACTCGATCTGGGCGCGCAGATCGCAGTCGCGGCCGCCCGGTGGGGTCAGCCGCTCGCCAAGCACGGCGGCGATCGCTGCGGC
>CAIUCF010000497.1 GCA_903897565.1 uncultured Rhodospirillales bacterium
AGCGCCGTCCTGGTCGCCCAATGGACGGATCATCCAGTTCGTCCGCACCGAGAGGGGCAGCGGTCGCACCGCGATCTGGCAGGTAGATCTGACCGGACGCAACGAACGCAAGTTGAAAACGCCGGTCGACGCCTCCGATCCCGCATGGTCCCCCTTGCTTCAGTAACAATCTGTGGATATAGTCGCCCTGCTTTTAACAAACTGTTGGCGCTCCGCGGAATTGTGACCTTTACTGTCCTGTAGAATTTGTCACGTTCCGTCTGCTCCCCCCTCACCCTCGATCCTTGGTTACGTTGAAGGAATTATACTATGCGGTTACGACTTCTCGGCCTCGTTGCGACCATGACCGTTCTGGCTGGTTGCCATTCTGCTCCGACGACCACTGCCGATAACAGCGGCAGCGGCATGAACTCCAACGCCGGCGGCACGACCCTCACCCCGCAGCAGGAACTGACCCAGCAGGTCGGCGATCGCGTGTTCTTCGCGTTCGACAAGTCGGACATCAGCAGCGACGCGCAGGCGATCCTCGGCCGTCAGGCCGACTTCACCAAGAAGTACGGTTCGCTGACCTTCACGATCGAAGGCCATTGCGACGAGCGCGGCACGCGTGAGTACAACCTCGCCCTCGGCGAGCGTCGTGCGACCGCCGCCAAGAACGCGCTGGTTGCCCTCGGCGTCGACGCCGGTCGCCTCAAGACCATCAGCTACGGCAAGGAGCGCCCTGCCGTCGACGGTCATAACGAAGCCGCCTGGGCGCAGAACCGCCGCGCGGTCACCGTTATCAACTAAGCTCGACCCGATCTCGGGTTGAAGAGGATTGGCGCCGGCTTGCCCGGCGCCAATTTTTTTGCCTGCTGTTCGGCGGCGGGCACAGGCCGCGCCGAGTTCCTTCTTTTCGCCTTGTTTCGATCTATACTGGTTCGGGCCGGAATAGCCGAGCTTGACACCAGCGGGCCATGAGCATCTTCGATCACTACGGACCAGCCATGCACACGTCGACCATGCCGCATCCTGCCGCCGCCGCCCGCCTCGCCGGGGTCGGCATCGCTCTGATCCTGGCCGGCGCCTCGGTCGGCGGTGCCCGCGGCCAGGACCAGGACGCGGTCAGCATGCGGCTCGACCGGCTCGAGCAGGGGCTCAACGATGTTCAGCGCCAGCTGAACAACGGCGCGGCAGCGCCCACCGCCTCCGACTCCGGAACACCGTCCCCGGCGCCAGCCAATGGCAGTCAGGCCCTCGCGACCGAAGTGCGGATCAGCAATCTCGAAAGCCAGATGCGCGACCTCACCGGTCAGCTCGAGGAAATCCAGTTCGGCGTTACCCAGGTCAAGAACCGGCTCGACAAGTTGCAGGCGGATGACGAGCAGCGCTTCCACGCACTCGAGCATCCCGGCAGCGGTCCGGTCGCCGCTGCGGCACCGCCCCCCGCCGGCGATGCGGCTGCCTCCGGCGCGGCACCGGACAACGGCGGCCCGACGCCCATCGCACCAGGCACGAGCTCGGGCGACATGAGCCAGGCCCCGAGTGCCGGCGGCTCGCTGTCGGCACCGGGCAGCGCCCCCGCGGATAGCGGCGCCCCCGCCGCAACGCCCGACCAGACTGCCGCCGCGCCCAAGGTCGAGCTCCCCGCCGGCACGCCGGAAAGCCAATACGCCTACGCCTTCAATCTGGTCCGCCAGAACGACTTCCCCGGCGCCGAATCGGCCTTCAAGCAGTTCCTCGAACAGAACCCGAAGGACCCGCTCGCCGGCAACGCCCAATACTGGCTCGGCGAGACCTATTTCGCCCGTAACCAGTTCCAGCAGGCCGCCGCGATCTTCGCCCAGGGCTACGTCAAGTATCCCAAGAGCGAGAAAACCCCCAACGTCCTGCTCAGCCTCGGCATCTCGCTCGGCAATCTCGGCAAGAAGCAGCAAGCCTGCATCAGCTTCGCCAAGCTCGAACACCAGTTCCCGAACATGCACCAGAACATCAAGGACATGACCCGCACCCAGAAGAAGCGCCTCGGCTGCGGGAGCTGAGAGCCGCCGCGGAAATCGCTCTCGTCTGCGGCGGTGACTGCAGGAGGAGCGGTGTCGGACAAGCGTGATGGGGGCGATGACGTGACGTTGATGTCCCGAAAGCTAGCGTCACACCCACCCCACCTCTCCGCCATCGAGCGGGAGAGTTCCACTATCGCCGACACTCCGGACCTATGACGAGCGCCTTCCCCCTTACGGCCGACGAATTCGCCCAGCTGATGGAACGCCTCGCGCCGTTCGAAAGTGCGCCGGCTCTGGCCCTCGCGGTCTCGGGCGGTGCCGATTCGATGGCCTTGGCGCTGCTGGCCGCGGCCTGGGCAAGCAGCCGTGGCGGCACGGTCACCGCCCTGATCGTCGACCACCGTCTGCGCTCGGAAGCGACGGCGGAGGCGGAACTCACCCGAGCCCGTTTGAGCGCGCGCGGGATCGCTGTCGAGATCCTGACGCGGGCCGGCGCAGCCCCTTCTGCCGATCTCCAGGCCTTCGCCCGCGACGCGCGCTACGCGCTGCTGACCGGTTGGTGCCGCGAACACGGCGTGCTCCATCTGGTGACCGCGCATCATCGCGACGATCAGGCCGAGACCCTGCTGCTGCGGCTGGCGCGCGGGAGTGGTCTCGCCGGGCTCGCGGCGATGCCGGGAATCGCGCATCTCGACGCCTGTCGGCTGCTGCGACCACTGCTGAGCGTCCCTCCCGCGCGTCTGCGCGCGACATTGCAGGAAGCCGGCCAGCCCTGGGTCGAGGATCCAAGCAACAGCAACGAGGCCTTTGCCAGGATTCAACTGCGCAACAACGCCGCTCGGCTCGCCGCACTCGGCCTCGACTCCGCCCGCCTCGCCGCGACGGCCGGACATTTGGGACGCGCCCGGGCCGCGATCGAAGACCAAGTTGCGCGGCTGCTCGCCAAGTGTGTATCGATCCATCCCGCCGGATTCGCGACCGTCACCCTTCCAGAACTCGTCGCCGCATCCCCCGACATCGCGCTCCGCGCCCTGGCCGCCGTCATCACCTGTATCGGCGGGCAGGCGGTGACGCCACGTTTCGAACGGCTGCAGGCCCTACGCAGCGCTCTCATCGGTGAGGCATTCCGGCCGCGAACGCTGTCGGGCTGCCGGATCGTGCCGCAGCGCGGGACCATTCTCGTGTTCCGGGAACTCGCGGCGATTGCACCGCCGCTGCCCGTAGGCCGCGAACCCAGCCGTTGGGATAATCGCTTTCTGATCACTCTCTCGGGCCGCGGGGAGTGCGACGATACCCTCGCGGTCAGCGCTCTCGGCGCGGAACAATCCGACCGTTTGCGGCGTTTGAAGGGTATCGGCGGTGAGGATATCCCGGCCAGAGTGTGGCCAACCTTGCCGACGGTGCGACGGAAGGGTACGATCCTCGCGGTGCCGCATCTGGCTTGTGCGGCATCCGAGGCAGCGGATGAAATCGGCCCCTTCGATGTTATGGCGCGATTCTCCCCCGAACGCGCGATGACTGAATGCGGATTCACTGTTGTTTAGTGAAGGAATGTTCCTATTTCTAGGTGAGGCCAGCATTCGGCGAGCGGTGGATCGAGTAGCTTCTCCCCTGCCTCAGTCGGCTGGAACTGATTGAAAGGTACCTGCTGTGAATAATATCGGGAAGAATTTGGCGCTCTGGATCATCATCGGACTCCTGCTGTTCGCCTTGTTCAACCTGTTCCAGAATTCGTCGTCGCGCGGACCGCAACAGGAAATCGCCTATTCCGATTTCATCGGCAGCGTGAATTCGGGGAACGTGACCGACGTCCAGATTCAGGGCAATTCGATCAGCGGGCATACCAAGGACCGCGCCTTCACGACCTATGCGCCGGAAGACCCGACCCTGGTGTCGCGCCTGATCGACAAGAATGTCCATGTCGCCGCGGCGCGGGTTGACGACAGCGTCCCCTCGCTCGTCGGCATCCTCCTCTCCTGGGCGCCGATGCTGCTGATCGCGGGTGTCTGGATTTTCTTCATGCGTCAGATGCAGGGCGGCGGTGGCCGGGCCATGGGCTTCGGCAAGTCGCGCGCCCGCCTGCTGACCGAGAAGGTCGGCCGCATCACCTTCGACGACGTGGCCGGCATCGACGAAGCCAAGACCGAACTCGAGGAAATCGTCGAGTTCCTGAAGGACCCGCAGAAATTCCAGCGCCTCGGCGGCAAGATTCCCAAGGGCTGCTTGCTCGTCGGCCCCCCGGGCACCGGTAAGACCTTGCTCGCCCGCGCCATTGCCGGTGAAGCCAACGTGCCGTTCTTCACGATCTCGGGTTCCGACTTCGTCGAGATGTTCGTCGGTGTCGGCGCCTCGCGCGTCCGCGACATGTTCGAGCAGGGCAAGAAGAACGCCCCCTGCATCATCTTCATCGACGAAATCGACGCGGTCGGTCGTCATCGCGGCGCCGGTCTCGGCGGCGGCAATGACGAGCGCGAGCAGACCCTCAACCAGTTGCTGGTCGAGATGGACGGCTTCGAGGCCAATGAGGGCGTGATCCTGATCGCCGCCACCAACCGCCCGGATGTACTCGATCCCGCGCTGCTGCGCCCGGGCCGCTTCGACCGTCAGGTCGTCGTGCCGAACCCCGACGTGCTCGGCCGCGAGAAGATCCTGAAGGTGCATATGCGCAAGGTGCCGCTGGCGCCCGATGTCGACGCCAAGGTCATCGGCCGCGGCACTCCCGGCTTCTCGGGCGCCGATCTCGCCAACCTCGTCAACGAGGCGGCGCTGATGGCGGCCCGCAAAGGCAAGCGCGCCGTCGGCATGGTCGATTTCGAGCAGGCCAAGGACAAGGTCATGATGGGCGCCGAGCGCCGCTCCATGGTGATGACCGAGCGCGAGAAGGAATTGACCGCCTATCACGAGGCCGGTCACGCCCTGATCGCGATGTACATCCCCGGCCATGACCCGTTGCACAAGGTAACGATCATCCCCCGCGGCCGCGCCCTCGGCGTGACCATGAGCCTGCCGGAGAAGGACCGCTACGGCTTCGCCCGGCGCGAACTCACCGCCAAGATCGCGATGATGTTCGGCGGCCGCATGGCCGAAGAGCTGATCTTCGGCGAGGACGAAGTCACCACCGGCGCATCGGACGATATTCGACAGGCGACCAATCTCGCCCGCCGCATGGTCACCGAATGGGGTATGTCGGAGAAGCTCGGCCGAATTCGCTACAGCGAGAACGAGGAGGAAGTCTTCCTTGGTCACTCGGTCACCCAACGCAAGAACGTCTCCGACGCGACGGCCAAGCTGATCGACGAGGAAATCCGCCGCATCATCGAGGAAGGCGAAGCGACCGCCCGCACGATCCTGACCGAACGGATCGACGAGCTGCGGGCGCTTGCCGAAGGCCTGCTCGAATACGAGACCCTGTCGGGCGAGGATTGCCGCAAGATCGTCAAGGGAGAGCCGCTCAACCGCGATACCGGCTCCGACGAGACGCCGAGCCGGCCGATGCCGCGCCGGTCCTCGATCCCGCCGACCGGCGGCCTCCGCAAGGACAAGCCCTCGGGCGGACTGGAGCCGGAGCCACAGCCGAACGCATGACCGGTTCCGTCACCGTGAACCTCGCCGGGTTCACCCAACAGCTTCGGGCGGCCCAACGGCCGCCCGATCTGTATCTGGCGCCGGACGGCTTGCTGACCGGAGACACGGCGGCGGCAGCGCTCGCCTCGGGGCTGGCACTGACCTTCGGCGCCGCAGGCGCGTTCGCCCTCGTCGCGGTCACCGCCCGGGACGCCGGCAACGCCGTGTCTCAGTGCCTTGCGGCCGTGCCCGACTTCCTGAGGTGGCTGGAACATGACTGCCCGGCGGTGCTGCGGCGGGGCCTGGAGGTGCAGCTGCAGCGCCTGACGAAGCCCCTGGCGCCGTGGGCGGGCCTCTCGCTGCAGCACCCCCTGATCATGGGCATCGTCAACGTGACGCCGGACAGCTTTTCCGATGGCGGCGACCACGCCGATGCCGATGCGGCGATCGCCCACGGGCTGATGCTGAGGGCAGCCGGTGCCGATATCCTGGACGTCGGCGGCGAGTCGACCCGGCCTGGCGCGACGCCGGTGCCGCCCGAGCTCGAGCTTGCCCGTGTCGTCCCGGTCGTGACGGCCCTCGCCCGGAGCGGCGCCATCGTCTCGATCGATACGCGCCACACCGCGGTGATGGCGGCGGCGCTCGATGCCGGCGCCCGGATCATCAACGACGTCTCTGCCCTTCAGGACGACGGCGCTTTGGCACTCGCCGTCGCCCGCAAGGCGCCGGTGGTGCTGATGCACATGCCCGGTGATCCGCAGAGCATGCAGGGCCGAACCCAGTACGAGAATCCGGCGCTGGACGTCTGGAACTTCCTCGACGCGCGACTTGCCGCCTGGGAGGCGGCGGGCGGCGACAGGCACGCGGTGCTGGTCGATCCCGGCATCGGCTTCGGCAAGACGGCGCCGCAGAACCTGGAAGTCCTGCGCAGACTCGGCCTCTATCGCGCACTCGGCACCGGGGTCCTGCTCGGGGTCTCGCGCAAGCGGCTGATCGAGCACATCCACGGCGAATCGCTGCCTGCGAAACTGCGCTTCCCCGGATCGCTCGCCCTCGCCCTAGACGGCATCGGCCGCGGCGCCAACGTCATACGCGTCCATGATGTCGCAGAGACAGTCCAGGGTTTAAGATTATGGCAAGCAATACGCGAGTAAGGATAGGATTGAGCCTTGGCCCGGCCAGGAAACGTTTGAAAGCCCAACTGACATGACCCGTAAGCTCTTCGGGACCGATGGTATCCGCGGCCGCGCCAACATCGAGCCGATGACCGCCGAGACGGCGCTCAAGGTCGCCGTGGCGACGGCACGCCAGTTCCGCCGCGGCGATCATCGCCACCTCGTCCTGATCGGCAAGGACACAAGGCTGTCCGGCTACATGCTGGAGCCGGCACTGACGGCCGGCTTCATAGCCATGGGCATGGATGTGGTCCTGGTCGGGCCGCTGCCGACGCCGGCGGTCGCGATGCTCACGCGGTCGCTGCGCGCCGATATCGGCGTGATGATCTCGGCTTCGCACAATCCGTTCGAGGATAACGGCATCAAGCTGTTCGGGCCTGACGGCTACAAACTCTCCGATGAGATCGAGGCGACGATCGAGAGTTCGGTCGAGACCGACACGGGCGAGGGCCGGGCGCCATCGCCCGCGCTCGGCCGCGCCCGCCGCCTCGACGACGCGCAGGGCCGCTATATCGAATTCGTCAAGAACACCCTGCCGAAGGGCATGCGGCTCGACGGGCTGCGGGTGGTGGTCGATTGCGCCCATGGCGCCGCCTACAAGGTCGCACCGAACGTGCTCTACGAGCTCGGGGCGGAAGTCATCCCCCTCCACGTCTCGCCCGATGGCTTCAACATCAACAAGAATGCCGGCGCGATGGCGACCGGCGCGATGCAGCGCGCCGTGGTCGAGCACAACGCCGATATCGGCCTCGCCCTCGATGGCGACGCCGATCGCCTGCTCGTCTCCGACGAGCGCGGTGTCTTGTTGGATGGGGACCAGTTGATGGCGTTGATCGCGACCGACTGGCATCGTGCGGGCAAGCTCGCCGGCAATGGCGTCGTCGCCACCGTCATGTCCAACCTCGGGCTGGAGCGTTATCTCGGCGGCCTCGGCATCGACCTGATCCGCACCGCGGTCGGCGACCGCTACGTCGTCGAGCATATGCGCGAGGGCAATTACAATCTCGGCGGCGAGCAGTCCGGGCACATCATCCTGCGTGACCATTCGACGACGGGTGACGGGCTCATCGCCGCGCTCCAGGTCCTCGCCGCGCTGATCGAGCGCGGTGGGCCGGCGAGCGCCGTCGGTCGCAGTTTCGAGCCCCTGCCCCAGCATCTCAAGAATGCCCGTTTCGCCAAGGGCTCGAACCCGCTCGCCGATCCCCGCGTGAAAGACGCCATCGCCACGGCCGAGGCGCGGCTCGAGGGCATCGGCCGCCTGTTGATCCGCCCCTCGGGAACCGAGCCGGTCATTCGGGTCATGGCCGAAGGCGAGGATGACGCCATGGTTCTCGACCTCGTCTCGGAACTCGCGGCTTTGATCGAGAAGACCGCCGCGGCGGCGGCATGAAAGGCCGGGTCCTGATTGTTGCCGGCTCCGACTCGGGCGGCGGCGCCGGGATTCAGGGCGACATCAAGACCGTCAGCGCGCTGGGCGGCTACGCGATGACAGCGATTACCGCGTTGACTGCCCAGAACACGCTCGGCGTCTTCGACATCATGCCGATTCCCGCAGCATTCGTCGCCCGCCAGATGCAGGTCGTGCTCGACGATCTGGGGGCGGACGCCATTAAGACCGGGATGCTGCATGACTCGACCGTGATCGACGCCGTCGCGGCCGTTCTCAACAGCATCGCGCGGGAGATCCCCCTCGTCGTCGATCCGGTGATGATCGCCAAGGGCGGTGTCGCTCTCCTCGACCAGACGGCACTCGACAGCCTGCGCCGCCTGCTGCCGCGCGCCGCGCTGCTGACACCGAATATCCCCGAGGCCGAGGCGCTGCTCGGACGCAGGATCCTCGGCGTCGATGGCATGATCGCCGCGGCACGCGAGCTGCTCGCGACCGGGGCGGCGGCGGTGTTGCTCAAAGGCGGCCACGGCGAGGGCGCTATCGTGACCGACATCCTGGCGTCACCAGAGGGGATCAACCGGTTCGAGTCACCCCGGATCGAGTCTCGGCACACCCACGGCACGGGCTGCGCCCTGGCCTCGGCGATCGCCACGGGCCTTGCCCAGGATCTCCCGCTGTCCGAGGCGGTGGCCCGGGCACGGACCTATGTCCTCGAGGCGATCCGCGCGGCACCCGGCCTTGGTGCGGGCCACGGGCCGCTCAATCACGGACACGGCCGCTGCCACTGACGAATCCGGGCCGATCGTACCGACCTGAGGGCCACAGGGTTCTGCGTAGATTCCGAAGGCTGACGGGGGTCGCCTAGCGGTCCATCTTGCCACTACTCCGGCGCCGGTTCGGCCTGCCGCGGCAAACAGCAAGAAAGAGATCCCCATGTCCGTAATCAACGAGCGCGTTGCGCCGTCCCGGCACCAGCGATCCGTCATGACCCGCTCCCTGCTCCTCGGCGCGACGTTCCTAGCGGCCGGGTTGAGCGTCGGTGTCAGCCGCGCCGATACCAAGCCGACGCCGCCGACGCCGCCGACCGAGCAGACGATGGTAGAGCATCATCACAATAAGATGCACGAGCACCGCCATGGTGGCGAGAACCTCGACCAACGCATCGCTAACCTGCATCAGGCGCTGAAAATTACTGCGGAAGAAGAGCCCGACTGGCTGGTCGTGGCGCAGACCATGCGTGACAACGCCGCCGCGATGCAGCATCTCGTCGCCGACAACATGGCGGTCGCACCCGAAACGGTCACCGCGATCGACGAACTGGGCGCCTTCCAGAAATTCGCACAAGCCCATGTCGACGGCATCAAGAACCTGACGGCGTCGTTCGAAAAGCTCTACGCGAAGATGCCTGACGCCCAGAAGAAGCTCGCCGATCAGGTATTCCGCACCTATGGCCGCAAGGGTCCCCATCAGGAGGGCTGATCCACCCGCGCGCTCCGGCGTGCGTCACCCTCGTCAGGCCCACCATAGGAGATCGTCATGATCCTAAGCACTTCGAATACCTTGAGACCGGCCAGGTCTCGGCTTTACCCCGGCGCACTCGCGCTTGCCGGCTTCTGCGCCTTGCTGGCGTTCAGCGCCTCGGCACGCGCCGATGACGACTACCATCACGGCCATGGCCACGGCCACGGCCACCATGAAGGCTGGCGCCATGAAGACCGCGGTTACTACGCGCCGCCGGTCGATTATGGTCCGCGCTACGCCTATCCGCCGCCGGTCTATTACGGCCCGTCATTGAGCGTCCAGGTCCCTGGGCTGTATATCGGCGTACGTTGAACCGCTAACCTCGGTCCCCCGGCACGCTGGGGGATCGATCTTCATTCGAATCCGATCCGCCTCCTCGGCCGCCATCTTCTCCATGATGGGCCTGGCTACCGCGATTGTTGTCCCGGCGACAACGCCACGCAGCGACCGCGAGAGCGCTCCTCGCCCGCCGTCGCCCCTGCCCCGACGATTGTCGCCCGCCTGCGACACAATCCCGCCCCGCCGCAAACGCGGTTGACCGATCCGTGGCGCTCGACTACACCCCGCTCCGGGACACGCCCCCCCAACGGGGCGCATCTATTCTGTGAGGAATAGGCTCATGAAGCCTGAAATCCGCCCTGCTTGCGTCCATTTTTCTTCAGGCCCCTGCGCCAAGCGTCCCGGATGGAGCTTGGATGCTCTCTCCGCCGCCGTGCTCGGCCGCTCCCATCGTTCCAAGATCGGCAAGTCGCGCCTGAAAGAGGTGCTCGACCGCAGCCGCGCCATCCTCGGCATTCCCGATGATTACCTGATCGGCATTGTCCCGGCCTCCGATACCGGCGCCGTCGAGATGGCATTGTGGTCGTTGCTCGGGCCGCGCCCGGTCGACCTGCTCGCCTGGGAAAGCTTTGGCGAAGGCTGGGTCAGCGATGTGCTCAAGCAACTCAAGATCGACGGCCGCAAGCTGATTGCCCCTTACGGCAAGCTTCCCGATCTCGCCAAGATCGATCCAAGCCACGATGTGGTCTTCACATGGAATGGCACCACTTCCGGCGTGCGCGTCCCGAATGGTGACTGGATCAGCGACACCCGCGAGGGCCTGACCATCTGCGATGCGACCTCGGCCGCCTTCGCGATGCAACTGCCCTGGTCCAAGCTCGATGTCGTGACCTGGTCGTGGCAGAAGGTACTCGGCGGCGAGGCGGCGCACGGCATGCTCGTCCTCAGCCCTCGCGCCGTCGCCAGGCTCGAGAGCTATTCGCCACCCTGGCCGATGCCGAAAATCTTCCGCATGACCAAGGGCGGCAAGCTGATCGACGGCATCTTCGTCGGCGAGACCATCAACACACCCTCGATGCTGGCGGTCGAGGATGCCGTCGATGGCCTGAAATGGGCCGAAAGCATCGGTGGCCTGCCGGGGCTCGTCGGCCGCACCGACCGTAACTTCGCCGCGCTCGAAGCTTGGGTGGCCCGCACGCCCTGGATCGATTTCCTGTGCGCCGATCCCGCTGCCCGCTCGACCACCTCGGTCTGCCTCGTGTTCTCGGATCCGACGATCGCAGCACTGTCGGCAGATGATCAGGCCGCCTTCGCGAAAGCCGTCGTGGCCAAGATCGAGGGCGAGAAGGCCGGACTAGACCTCGGCGCCTATCGCGATGCGCCTCCGGGTCTGCGCATCTGGGGCGGCGCCACCGTCGAGACCAGCGATCTCGAGGCGCTCTTCCCCTGGATCGAATGGGCCTACGGCGAAGCCCTCAAGGCCCGCGCCGCGTAAGCCCGCCGCCAGACCGCCATCCCTCTTCACATCCTTATTTCCGAAGGCAGACACACCATGCCGAAGGTACTCATTTCTGACGACCTCTCCCCGCGCGCGGTGGAAATCTTCCGCCAGCGCGGCATCGAAACCGATGTCAAGATCGGCCTCAAGCCGGACGAGTTGAAGGCGATCATCGGCAATTACGATGGCCTCGCCATTCGTTCGGCCACCAAGGTGACCAAGGCCATCATCGATGCCGCCGACAATCTGAAGATCATCGGCCGCGCCGGCATCGGCGTCGACAATGTCGACATTCCGGCCGCGACCGCCCGTGGCATCGTGGTCATGAACACGCCGTTCGGCAATTCGATCACGACCGCAGAACATGCGATCTCGCTGATGCTGGCGCTGGCCCGCGATATTCCGGCCGCCGACCGCTCGACCCAGGCCGGCAAGTGGGAGAAATCCCGATTCATCGGCGTCGAGGTCACGGCCAAGACGCTCGGCATCATCGGCTGCGGTAATATCGGCTCGATCGTTGCCGACCGCGCCCTCGGCCTGCGCATGAAGGTGGTGGCGTTCGATCCCTTCCTGTCGGCTGAACGGGCGGTCGAACTCGGCGTGGAGAAGGTCGAGCTCGACGAGTTGCTCGCCCGGGCCGACTTCATCACCCTGCACACGCCGCTCACCGAAGCGACCAAGAACATTCTCAACAAGGCCGCACTGGCGAAGACCAAGCCAGGCGTGCGCATCATCAACTGCGCCCGCGGCGGCCTGCTGGTCGAGGACGATCTCGCCGATGCGCTCGACTCCGGCCATGTCGCGGCCGCCGCGCTCGACGTGTTCTCGACCGAGCCGGCCCGGGAAAGCCGCTTGTTCGGCCGCGACAACGTCATCGCGACGCCGCATCTCGGCGCGGCAACGGTCGAGGCCCAGGAGAACGTCGCCTTGCAGGTCGCCGAGCAACTGAGCGACTTCCTGCTCACCGGTGCCGTCGTCAATGCGCTGAACATGCCGTCGCTCTCCGCGGAGGAGGCCACCCGCCTGAAACCCTACATTCAGCTGGCGACCCAGCTCGGTTCCTATGCCGGGCAGATGCTGAAGCGTGACCTCAAGGCGATCACGATCAGCTACGAAGGCCAGGCGGCGGCGCTCAACACCAAGCCCCTGACCGCAATCCTGCTGACCGGCGTGCTCGCCCCGCAATTCGCCTCGATCAACATGGTCAATGCCCCGGTGGTCTGCCGCGAGCGCGATATCAGGGTGTCGGAGACCAAGCTCGCCGCCGAGTCGGATTACCAGACCTTGGTTCGCCTCACCGTCCAGGCAGAAGGCAAGACGACGTCGATCGCTGGCACACTGTTCGGTGGCAACAAGCCGCGGATCGTGGAGCTCGAAGGCATCGCGATGGAAGCCGAACTCGGCGGCAACGTCCTGTTCGTACGCAACAAGGACAAGCCAGGCTTCATCGGCAATCTCGGCCGCACCCTCGGCGACGCCGGCGTCAACATCGCAACCTTCCAGCTCGGCCGGCTCGGCCCAGACGAAGACGCGATCGCCCTGATCTCGGTCGATCAGGACCTGCCCGAGCCGCTGCTCGACCGGGTACGGCAGATTCCCCACGTGGTCCAGGTCACGGCGCTGAAGTTCTAGCCGGGGACTCGAAAAAGCGACGGGGCGGCGCGAGAGGCGCCGCCCCGGTTAGGGCGGATCGGGCGTTGGCGGGCCCACCGTGACCACGATTCCGCGCTAGAAGCGATGACTTCGGCCCCGCGGCGATGCGGGGCCTTTCGCTCAGTTGAGATAGGCCATCTTGGTGCCGTCGGAGCGGGCCGCCTCGGCGTAACCCTCTTCATTCAGCGTCAGCTGCGTGATCAGGTCGGAGAGCTCCGGGGCGCCATTGAGGGATTCCATCAAGCGGTCAAGCAGCACGACAGCGACGCGGAACACGTCTGTCGCGCGGCCGTCATTGGCGACGACGGTCAGGCAGTAATCGACCGCATTCGTCATGATCATTTCGGCGACGCCCGCGCCAGGGCCCATCTGCGGCAGAGCGACGGGACTGTCCTTCTCACCGCGGCAGGCACTGCGCAGGCCCTTCACGAGCAGACGATCGCGCAGGCCACCATCGAGCACCGAGAGGGCGTTGGGATCGCCGACTTCCTGAACGACGCCGCGGACGCGGCGCAGAGCGCCCAGAACGCCGCAGGCGAGATCGGCGTTCGAGACCTTGCTCGATGCGACCGTCATGCCGTGGTCGATCACGAATTCAATCATACTGTTCATCTGAATTTGCCCCTTATGCTCGGTGGCGCAACCGGCCACCCTGCTCTATTGGCAAGTTCCACACCAGCATTTGGCCGGTCCGACGCCCCGCAGGCCAGATCGCGATATTTCCCGTATACAACTGTTTTTACTAATTAAATTTAGAATGCATCGACGAGGATGCGTCGAGGTCGCGCAGATCGCGCAGCCAAACTTGCCGGTCGCCAGGTGCCGCTCGGCAGATTTTTCCGGGAGGACTGGGCCACCCGCCCGGCGATCTAGCAACTTTCGGGACGACCGACCGATGCTATAGTCGCGGTGAGCGTCCCCACGGACGTGTGACCTGTTCTGGATGAGACCTTATCGCCATGACACGCCTCTTCTTCGCTTGGTTTCTC
>CAIUCF010000498.1 GCA_903897565.1 uncultured Rhodospirillales bacterium
AGGAATGTTGCCGCGGTGATCGCGGATCTGACCGGCGTGATGGGACGGCTCGCCGCCGGCGATCATGACATCCGCGTGCCCGAGACCGACCGTCGGGACGAGATCGGTGAAATGGCCAACGCCGTGCTGGTATTTCAGAAGGGCCTCGTGACGGCCGATCGCCTTGCCGCCGAGAAGGCAGCAAGCGACGCAGAACAGAGCACCCGACGCGCCGAGATCGACGCTCTTATTCAGCAGTTTGTCAGCCAGATCGGCGATATCGTGACCACCGTGACGACCGCGGCCAATGGCATGCAGGGCAGCGCCAATGCCCTCTCGGAGACCGCCGAGGAGACATTCGAACGCACGGCCCGCGTCGCCGCGGGCGCGAACGAGGCCGCGGCCAATGTCCAGACGGTCGCCGCTGCCTCGGAGGAGTTGCACCACTCCATCACCGAGATCAGCCGCCGCATCAGCGAAGCCGCCGGAGTAACCGACAACGCGGTCGGTGAGGCGGATACGACCGCAACGACGATCAATCATCTCGCCGAGGCCGGCCAGAAGATCGGCGATGTCGTCCGCATGATCGAAGCGATTTCGTCGCAGACCAACCTCCTCGCCCTCAACGCGACGATCGAAGCGGCGCGGGCCGGCGATGCCGGCAAGGGTTTCGCCGTCGTTGCCGCCGAGGTCAAAAGCCTCGCCAATCAGACCGGCGCACTCACCGTCGAAATCCAGTCGCAAATTTCGGCGATCCAGGACGAAACCGGACAGGCCGTCACCGCGATCAGCCAGATCAGCCGCACCATCCAGTCGATCAACGGCATCACCACCCAGATCGCTGCCGCGGTCGAAGAGCAAGATGCAGCGACCCAGGAAATCGCCCGCAATGTCCAGCAGGCGGCGAGCGGGACCGATCAGGTGTCGCGCAACATCAGCGACGTTGAATCCGCAGCCGGGCGGACCGGGACCAGCGCCGTCGAGGTCCGCACGGCCGCCGACCAACTCGCGCGCGAGGCGAAATCCCTAGAGCGGCTGGTCCAGGACTTCGTCGAGAAGGTCCGGGCGGCCTGAGGGCAGGCCCATCAGGATGCGCGTTCGATGTCCAGCGTGATCGTCGCCGGCCTACCCTCTTCCAACCCCTGAACCAGGAGTCGGCCCGAGGAGGGGTTCGCCATAACCACGAGACGGGTCTCCTCGAGCAGGATCGGCGGCTTGAGCCAGGCCAATGACCAATCCGGATCTCTGCCGATCAGCGCCGAGATCGCGTCGCGCCGGGCCAGGCTCGACGCATTCCGAGGCCGCCCGGGGGGCGGCGCGGCGGCGGCCCAGTGATTCGCCGCAGCCGCTGTTCCGGGAGAGGACGCCTTCGCTCGCGTACGCTCGATGACGATCGTTTCACCCGGATGGATCCCTGCCAGGACGAAGATCGCCGGCATGCACAACGGCGTCGTCTTGAGCAGATCGATCGCTTCGCTGAACGTTGAACAGGTCTCGAAGGCCAGTCGCAGCAGATGGCTGGGCGGAAGTGCGCGCGACCGATTGACAAGCCAGCGCGCCGCCAGCCAACCCACGGCTTTGCCGCAGCCGGGGAGCGGCAGGGGCGGCTGGTTGATCGCGGCGGCAAAGCGGCCCGGCGCCATTCCGGTCAAGACCCCGACGAAGCCCGGCCAGGTGACGCTGGTGTAGACTCCCGCCGGCCCGGCATGCTCGACGAGCATGACCGAACGCCCGAGCCCGGGGAACGGCCAGTCCAAGGTCCGCAGCAACGTCGCGCCGCCACGGACCTCATCATCCATCGCGGCGGTCGTGCAGCCCCATTCATAGGAATAGTTCAGTAAATGCGCGCCTGGACGATCGAGCGCGGCCCCCACCCTGTCGACAGCCGACGCGTAGGGGCTCTGCGACCGTCTGGACCAGCGTCGCGATCGGGAATCCGCGATCGCGACGCCGAGCGGTGTGTAGACGCGGCGCGCCGTCTGCAGCAGACCATCCAACCGCCCCGGCTCCGCCAGCGCTGAAGCAAGACCGGGCTCTTCGCCCGGTTTGACCCATAGCCGCGGCACACTGCAGAGCGGCGACGCCGGGATCACGCTGACGGCACCAGCCGGGCCTCCGCCAACCGTTGCACCGCCGGATAGTCGATCTTGCCCGATCCCAGCAGCGGGATCGCGTCAACCTGCTGGATGACTCGCGGGACCATCAACTCGGCGATGCCGCGCTCGCGGGCATGGGCGAGCAATGCGGCGGCGGTGGCGCCCTGCTGTGTCGTCAGGAGGACCAGTTGCTCGCCCTTGCGCGGGTCCGGCAGGGCGACCACGGCATGTGCGGAGTCCGGCCATAGCGCAGCGGCCAGGGTCTCCGCCGCGGTCATCGAGACCATCTCGCCGGCGAGCTTGGCGAAGCGCTTGGCGCGGCCGCGGATCGTGACGAAGTGATCGACGTCGATCGAGACGATATCGCCGGTGTCGTACCAGCCGTCCTCGGGCGGCTGCAGCACGCCGGGCGCCTCCACCTTGAGATAGCCGAGCATGATATTGGGGCCACGGACATGAAGGCGGCCGCCCTCCTCGATCCCCGGGACCGGCTCGAGCCGATATTCGATGCCGGGCAGTAGCCGGCCGACCGTGCCGGCGCGGCCATGCATCGGCGTGTTGATCGCCAGGGCCGGTGCGGTCTCGGTGACGCCATAGCCTTCGAGCACGCGGACGCCGAAGCGCTCGGCATAGATCCGCCGGGTCTCGTCGCGGACCTTCTCGGCGCCGGCGAAGGCGTAGCGCACCGAATAGAAATCATAGGGATGGGCGAAACGTGCCCAGCCGGTCAGGAAGGTATCGGTGCCGAAGATGATGGTGGCGTCGGTGTCGTAGATCGCCTCGGGCACGATCTTGTAATGCAGCGGCGAGGGGTAGAAGAAGATCCGTACGCCGCTGAGCAGCGGCAGCAAGGTGCCGCCCGTCAGGCCGAACGAATGGAACATCGGCAGGGCGTTGAGGACGCGATCGGCGGGATTGTGATCGATGACGGAGGAGAGCTGCGCCCAGTTGGCGAGCAGGTTGCGATGGCTCA
>CAIUCF010000499.1 GCA_903897565.1 uncultured Rhodospirillales bacterium
CGGCCGCGGACCTCGTCGAGACTGCAGCCGGTCAGGCTGACGAAGCGCGACAGCAGGGCGTCGTCGTCCGAAATGAAGCCGAGCGCCCGGATCGCCACGATCTCGGCGTCGGCCGGCGACAGCTTCGGCGGCGCGCCAAGTTTCGGCTTGGGCTCATAAGGCTTGAAAGGATCCATCGCATTCCCTTACCCGGTCTCACCGGTCTGCTGCAAAAGTTTGCGTCGACCTTGCGTGAATTTTCTGGACAGGACCCGGCCGATGCCTGACAAGATAGTCTACGATATTCGTTCGGTTTATTCTGCCCGTAACACGAGAGCACTGCGTTCTATCCGACCATCCCTATGCCATTCATCGTCTACGAGCAGTTCACCACCATCATCCCCGCCGGAAGTCTTGGAAACTCGATCTCCGACCTTCGCCATAATGGCTTAGATGCTGCGCTTCGGGGCGCGCGGAACCCTGGTGAGGCGCGCGATCATTGCAGCGCCCCGGCATTTACCCATGTTCGACAGGCGGCATAGTTGGCGCGGCTAAAAAATCGCGCACCGACTCGTTGCATTCCCGTGCTACAAGGATGCAGCGACAGGAGACTATATGGCGTTTAAGCCGAACTATAACCAGCAACGCGCCGATCGCGATCGGGCGAAGCAAGCGAAAAAACAAGACAAGCTGCGGCTACAGCAGGAATCAGTGGCCCAGCGCAGGATGGGGGGCGATGCCCCTCTCACGACCAACGACGACGAGGGAGCTCAATGAGCAGAGGTAATGATTTCCGCGCACCCAGAAAGCGTGGCTACGACGACGATTACGCGCCGCCTTCCTACAGCAGCACCCGGCGCGATTCGGCGCCGCCGCGCTCGGGCGGAGGGTCATCCTATAACGCCGCTCCCACGGGTCCGATCGTTGACGCGACGGTCAAGTGGTTCAACCCGGAAAAGGGCTTCGGTTTCGTCGAAGTCGGCGATGGTTCGGGCGATGCGTTCCTGCATATCAACGCGCTGCAGACCGCCGGCCATGACGCCGTCGCTCCCGGCACGAAGCTGCGGGTTCAGGTCGGCCAGGGCCAGAAGGGCGCCCAGGTCACCAACGTGATCGAAGTCGACACCAGCACCGCAGTCGCCGGCGCTCCGTCGGGTCCGCGCCCGGGCGGCGCCTCGCGTCCGCCGCGGGTCGCCATCGATCCGTCGCGTGCCGTCGAAGTGTCGGGCACCGTGAAGTGGTTCAACACCGAGAAGGGCTTCGGCTTCGTGACCTGCGAAGACGGCGGCAAGGACGTGTTCGTCCATACTTCGATCGTCAGCGCCGCCGGCCTCAACGGCCTCGGTGAAGGCGAACAGGTGACGATGCGTGTGGTCGATACCCCCAAGGGTCGTGAAGCCGTCTCGATCAACCTGAGCCACTAAGAGTGGCTCGCAAAAAGGCGACGGACAACACATACGTGTTGTTCGACGTCGAATACGAGGACGGGACGCGGACTTCCAACCGGAAGGTCCGCAGCCCCGAACTCTTGGGCCTCGAGGGCGACGAACCCGCCCTCGGCATCATCGAGGCCGAAGATCGCAAGATCGAAGCCATGTCAGGCAAGCCCCGCGGACCGATTAGGTCGATCGCGCGCGCTGCCGGACAATAGGGACGAGTCCGGTCGGGTCGTGTGACCCGGCCGGCATTCCCGCCAATTTCCCGTCCAACTACCGCCCGCAGCAGCCCTCGAGTGCCGCATAAACGCGTATCCTTTGGCACTGCCGCGATTCTAGGCATAGCCTGCCAGCCAGCACTGACCTGAGCCTGTTTTTTGGGCTAGCTCGCGACGACCTCCCGCTCGAACCACCGGCGGTTTTTTCATATTGCAATGCGATCAAGCAATTGCAGCATGTGGCACGTTCCTTGCTGTTGAGTAATACGAATTCTGATTTTCGTATTACTCACCACTGAGAGGATCGCCCAAATGTCCATCAAGGGTAAGGTAGCTTTGGTCTGCGGGCTGGCGCTCGCCGCGGTGTCGCTCACAGTCAACCCGGCCCTCGCCGATCAGGCGCCACTGAAGGTCGGCTACAGCGACTGGCCCGGCTGGGTCGCCTGGGACGTCGCGATCAACAAGGGCTGGCTGAAGGAAGCCGGGGTCAACGTCCAGTTCCAGTGGTTCGACTATTCGGCATCGCTCGATGCCTTCGCCGCTGGCAAGATCGACGGCGTGTTCGCCACCAACGGCGACACCCTGGTGACCGACGGCGGCGGCACCAAGGGCGTGATGATCATGCTCACCGACTATTCCAACGGCAACGACATCATCGTCGGCGCGCCGGGCATCAAGAGCCTCAAGCAGCTCAAGGGCAAGAAGGTCGGTATCGAGATCGGCCTCGTCGAACATCTCCTCCTCCTGCACGGCTTGAAGGCCACGGGGATGAAAGAATCCGATATCACCCTCGTCAATTCCAAGACCAACGACACGCCGCAGGTACTGGCCTCGGGCCAGGTCGCAGCGATCGGCGCCTGGCAGCCGAATGCCGGTCAGGCGATGAAGCTGGTGCCCGGTTCCCGGCCGATCTACACCTCGGCCAAGGCGCCGGGCCTGATCTACGACGTGCTCACCGTCAACCCGGCCACCCTCGGGCCGCGCAAGGCTGACTGGCTGAAACTGATCAAGGTCTGGGATCGGGTCGTGCACTACATCGACGATCCCAAGACTCAGGCCGACGCGATCAAGATCATGGCGGCCCGCGACGGCCTGACGCCCGAGGCCTACAAGCCGCTGGTGAAGGGGACCCATCTGATCGACATCGCCGAAGGCAAGAAGACCTTCAAGAAGGGTCCGGGCCTCAGCTCGCTCTATGGCTCGACCGCGGTCTCCGACGACTTCAATGTCAAGAACGCGATCTACAAGACCAGCATGCCGTTCGACAGCCTGATCGACCCGTCGTTCACGAACACGCAGTAGCCCCCGACTGGACAGACCGCCACGGCCGGCAGGACAGAGCTCCTGCCGGCCAAGTGGCCACCCCCCTGTGAATTCGTTGTTTGCCGAGGCCGCCCTATGAAACGGATGAAGATATTCGCCGTCCAGACCCCGCTCTCACCGCGCGCCAAGACCTGGTTGGGTGTCTTCTCCTTCGTTCTTCCCGTGCTGATCTGGTCGATCGTCAGCTACGTCCCCTTCGTCTGGCATCCCCAGATCATGATCACCGACCCCGGTTCGGTCGACTACTTCCAGGTCGACATGCGGATCGACAAGGCGACCTTCGCCAGCGAGACCGCCGCGGCCGTCGCCGAGAAGCGGGCGTTGCCGGCCGGCTATCCGACCAACCCCATCTATCTGCCCGCCCCGCATGAGGTGCTGGAATCCTTCTACACCGCCTTCACCACGCCGCCCGCGGCGCAGGATGAACCCTGGCTGCACCAGAGCCTGTGGCACAGCATCCAGGTGATCTTCTGGGGCTTCGTGATTTCCTCGATCCTCGGCGTGCCGCTCGGTATCCTCTGTGGTACCTACAACGCGATCGCGCGGCTGATCGAGCCGTTCATCGAATTCTTCCGCTACCTGCCCGCCCCCGCCTTCGGCGCCCTGGCCGTGGCGATCCTCGGCATCTATGACGGGCCGAAGATCGCGGTGATCGTGATCGGCACCTTCTTCCAG
>CAIUCF010000500.1 GCA_903897565.1 uncultured Rhodospirillales bacterium
ACGGCGCGACGGCGCAGGGACTCCGGCAACTCGATCAGCACCTTCTCCGCCACCTGGAACCGAACCGCCGGGAACAGATGGGCGTGACTTCCGGAACCGCCATAGGTCGCGTAGACGACATGATCGAATTCCGCCGCGGCGTCGGCGCCGATCCTGCTGTTGACGAAATTGACGCGCGCCGCCGCCAGCCGCGCCAGGATCAGGCTGCGCAAGAGGTCGGGGTCATAGATCTCTTCTTCCACCCGCCAGCAGCGGGCGAGATAGCCGAAATCCATCCAGCCCGGCCGGCACCGCTCCAAGGGCAGGCCGTGGGCGCTCATGATTTCCTCGAACGCGTCCGGATCGAGCCGCGAGCCCTCATGCGGCATGGCGTAATAATGGTCGTTGCCGGTGCAGATCGCCTCACGGAATGCAGCGATAAAGGTGCCGCGGGCCGCGAGGACCTCGCGAATGGTCTCCGGACTGCGCGGGTAGTGATAGCCGCGATGAACCCGGTACTGGTTGATCGCGGAGGCGGCCTCCATGATCCCGAGCGGATCGTACAGTGTTACGGCGCAGCCGCGCTCGGCGAGATCGATCGCGATCGAAGCCCCATAGATGCCCGCACCAGCCACAGCGACTGTGGTCGTCATATCCTCTCCCGCCCCTTAGCCCGGCACTCGATCCGGCTATAAAGCGCGTGATCGGCGACGTTTTTATGACGGTGCCGGTGCGACGATGCCGCGATTCCCGGAGCCGTCATATTTCTGTCGCCGCCCTGGGCTAAGACCCACTCGGGTAGGGCCGTCTTGCCGGCCGCCAAACGTCAGAACCTTGGAACGAGCCATGAATCGGGCAGAACGCAGAAAAATCCTGAAGACCAACGGACAGGATCCGGCCGCCGACTTGCGGGCAGAGACGGCCGTGGCGCTGCGCGATCAGGCGATTTCCCGCCACCGCGCCGGGCAGCTGGCCGAAGCGGCTGCGTTGTTCGAACGCAGCCTGGCACTCAACAATGACGACAGCCTCACCCATCACGGCCTGGGACTGGCCCTGCGCGATCGAGGCGATCCGGAGGCAGCGCTGCGCCATCTCCACGTGGCCGCGGCGCTGACGTCGGAAGACCCGGTGATCCTCAACAATATCGGCAGTATTCATTTCGCCGCCGCGCGTTTTGCCGAAGCGCGGCAGGCCTTCGAAGTTGCCCTGACGATGCGGCGCGACTGGCCCCTGCTGTGGCGCAACCTGGGCGCATCCCTCATCGGACTCGATCTGCCGGAGCAGGCGGTCGCCGCGCTGAGCCGGGCGGTAAAAATGGCCCCAAACGATCCCTGGGCGCATTACCACATGGGCCGGGCAGCTATGAAACTCGGTGAGGCCACTACGGCAATCGCCGCGTTCGAGGAAGCGCTGACCCTCGACCAGAACAACCACGCCCTCGCCATCGCCCTCGGTGAACTGTGCGACGATATCGGCGATTTTGCCCGCGCCGACACCGCGTATCGCCATGCGCTGATGCTGCGATCGGACGACGTGGCGACGATCTTGAGGGTCGCCCGCCGCCTCACCCATGCCGGCAAAGCCGACGAGGCGTTGATCCTGCTCAACCACGCGCGGGAAATCGCCCCGAACGAGCCCGGTTGTGCGATCGGGCTCGCCTGGGCGCGGCGTAATCTCGGCGATCCCGAAGCCGCCGAAAGCCTGTGCCACGAGGTGCTGGCAAGCCATCCCGAGCTGACCGAGGCCCGGTTCCTGCTCGGCTTCCTGCGCATGGAGGCCGGCGACGCCGAGACCGCCCGCGCCTGCTTCGACACCGTCATGACCATGGACCCGGCGCATCTCGACGCCGGCAGCAACGACGCCTATCTCAGCCTCGCCGCCGGCGATCTGGCGACCGGCTGGCAAAAATTCGAGCACCGGCTGCGGCTGCCGGCGTTTCGTTATTACCACCACGTTGGCCGACGCTGGACCGGCGAGCCGCTCGACGGCCTGACCATCCTGATCGAAGCCGAACAAGGCTTTGGCGACACGCTGCAGTTCGTCCGGTACGTCCCCCTCGTCGCCGCTCAGGCCGCCCAGGTCTTGCTGCGGGTGCCGCCGATGCTGACAGGGCTGCTCGGCGGTTTCCCGGCCAACGTCACCCTGGTTCCCTGGGAGTCACGGACCAACGGCTTCGATGTTCGGATCGAGCTGATGAGTCTGCCGCTCATGTTCGGCACCACCCTCGAGACGATTCCCGCTGCCATCCCCTATCTGAGCGTCGATTCGGCGCGGATCGCAGCCTGGGCGGATCGCTTCGCCGCGGAGGCGGGCGATCTCAAGATCGGGATCGTCTGGGCCGGCAACCCGGATCACCAAAATGACTGCAATCGTTCCATGCCGATTGCGGCGCTGGCCCCGCTGACTGGTCTTGCAGGGGTCAGACTGTACAGCCTTCAGGTCGGTGCCCGCGCCGCTGACCTCGACCTGCTGCCGGCCGGGTCGATCACGGATCTCTCGCCGCAGCTGACCGATTTCGCCGAGACCGCAGCCGCCCTGTCCGCGCTGGATCTGGTCATCGCCGTCGATACCTCGGTGGTCCACCTCGCCGGCGCACTCGGACGGCCGGCCTGGCTGCTGTTGTCGACCGTCTCGGAATGGCGGTGGCTCAAGGACCGTGACGACACGCCCTGGTACCCGACCGTCCGGCTGTTTCGCCAGGACCGCTACCGCGACTGGGCCGGACTCGTCTCACGTGTCGCCGAGGCCCTGGCAACGCTGCGGGCCGGCGGCGGCCAGCCGTCATAAAACCTTCTTACGGGACGGCTATACAACGTCCCGGACAAGAGATGGGCAAGAACACGATGGCGCGACGCCGCCGAATTCCCCGCGCCGCGGGCACTGTGCGATCGACGACGCTCATGCTGTCGGGATGTCTGCTGCTGCCGGCAACGCTGGCGATGTGGCCCGACACTGCACGGGCGCAAAGTCTCGAGGCGGCGCTCGCCTCCGTTTACCAGAGCAACCCCATGCTGCTTTCGGAACGGGCGAAATTGCGGGCAACCGACGAAAAGCTGCCGCAGGCGCTGTCCAACTGGCGGCCCAAGGTGTCCTTGAATTTCGCTCAGGGGATTTCCGACTACGGCGCGCCGGCCGGCGGCGTGACACCGCCCTCTCCGAGCCACAACTTCGTCATCGGCACGGCGCCGCAGGCCTACGGCATCGCGATCGCACAGCCGGTCTATCGCGGCGGACGGACCGATGCCGAAAAGACTGAGGCGCTGAATCTGATCCGCGGCGAACGGGCAAAGCTCCTGCTCACGGAGCAGGAGGTCTTCCTCGCCGGCGTCAAGGACTATCTGGATGTCGTGTTGGCGGCGGCGACGCTCGATCTCAACGTCGAACACCTCACCCTGGCGCAGCATGAACTCCAGGTAACCCGGGGCCGCTTCAACGCCGGCGAACTGACCCAGACCGACGTGGCCCAGGCCGAGGCCACCTATGCGAACGCCGTGGCCGAGCGACAGCGCGCCGACGCCGCCGTTCACGTTGCGAACGCGGCCTTCGTCCACGATATCGGGTTCGCACCACGACAGCTCCACACGCCGTCAGCCGCCCCATTGCTGCCGGTGACCCGCGAAGCTGCCATGGAATTGGCCGGCCGGAACAACCCCGCCGTGATCGCTGGCGGCTTTGCCATCGACGCGGCCCAGAGCGACGTCCGCCTGATCCGGGGCGAGCTGCTCCCGACCCTGACCTTGAACGCCCGGGTCGATCAGGAGCGCTCGACCTTCAACAACAACGCCCAGACCGACAACAAGGAAGTCTACGCCGAACTCTCGGTGCCGCTCTATGAAGCCGGCTCGGTGTACTCGCGGTCGCGTCAGGCGCAGCAGACGGTCGCGCAGCTCCGCAATGATTACGAGGAAGCCCGCCGCGTCGCCATTCTTGCTGCCAGCCAGGCCTGGGATGACAAGCAATCGCAGGACGCCTCGCTCCTCGCACTAGATCGGGAGGTCAAGGCCGACCAGATCTCTCTCGACGGCGTCAAGAGCGAACAGGCAGTCGGCGCCCGTACCGAGCTCGACGTCCTGACGGCGGAGGAGACCCTGTTCCAGGCCAAGCTGGCCCAGGTGCAGGCCGAGCACGACAAGCTCCTCGCCGAATTTACGCTCGAGGCCGCCACGGGCCAGCTGACCGCAGCGGGGCTCGGCATCCGCGTCGCGCCCTATGATGCCGACGAGCATCTCCAGGCCGTCCGCGACAAATGGTACGGCCTGACGACGCCGGGCGATGCCGGGCGGGCGGCCGTGGCTCCCGCCCCGGCGAAATACACCAATGGCGGCTACTACGACATCGGCGAGCCGGGCACCGGCGTGGTCGTCCCGCAGCTCGACCAGACCAGCACCCGGGACTATATCGGCGCGCAGGCCTCCAGCGGCGGACAACCGCGCCAGAACCCGAATCAAGCCGTCGACAGCGCGACCCTGGCGGCACTGAACGACTACGACCACGATCTGCGCCCGCGCACTTCGACCAGCAAATGGATGGATTCCGGCGATCCCTGAGCGGCGCTAGGGCCACAGCGTTTTGCGGTATCCGGCGGACGCGGGATTGACCTCAATCCGTCACATCACTGTAACGGGAGTTCCGTATCCACTGACCTCGTTAAGCCTGTGCCACCGGATTGTGTGGCGCCGGTAGACCCTTGGATCAGTCGAACTCGGCGCCTTCTGCACTCTGCGCCGTTTCGTTGCGGGAACTGGAACGACATTGGCGATGGCGAGGGGTTTTCTTCCGGCACTGCTGGTCTGGTGCGGCAGCCTTGGCTGCGTCACCGCCGTGGCGGCGCCTGCCCCGGGGCATACGCCAGCCGCGCAGCCCGCCGCCACGATGGACATCGAGGAATACGTCGTCGACGGCAATTCGGCGCTGCCCACCGAGGATGTCGAAAAGGTCGTCTATCCCTTTCTCGGACCCGCGAGCTCGCAAGATTCGATTGAGCAAGCGCGGGATGCTCTGCAGCGGCTCTATCACGATCGCGGCTACCAGGCGGTCCAGGTCACCGCCGTCGACAAGACGCCCGATTCTGACGGCGTGATCCATTTCCGCGTCGGCGAAGTCCGGATCGGTCGCGTGCGCAT
>CAIUCF010000501.1 GCA_903897565.1 uncultured Rhodospirillales bacterium
ACATGGCGATCGCGGCGGGCGTGAACCCGGCCGCGCCGAGTCAGGTCGTGCCGATGTTGTTCCTGAAAATGTTTCCGCAATGGTTCGCCGGCTTCGCCTTCGCCGCCATCGCCATCAGCGCGCTGGTGCCGGCGGCGATCATGTCGATCGCGGCCGCCAATCTGTTCACCCGCAACATCTACCGTGAATTCGTAGACCCGGGCGTGTCGCACCGGCGACAGGCGTCGATCGCGAAGTTGGTCTCGTTGATCGTCAAGCTCGGCGCTCTCGGGTTCATCCTGTTTCTGCCCACCCAGTTTGCGATCAATCTGCAACTCCTGGGCGGCGTATGGATCCTGCAGACGTTTCCGGCGATGGTCGTCGGCCTCTATAGCCGGCGCCTGAATGCCTGGGCCCTGTTACTCGGCTGGGCCGCGGGAATGGGCTGCGGAACCGCGATGGTCGTCTCCACAGGGCTTAAATCCGCCGTCTATACCGTCTATCTTGGCGGGTATTCTTTCTCCGCTTACGCAGCGCTTTTCGCTCTTGCCACGAACTTTTTCGTGGCTTTGGCCGGAAGTTTCGCTCTCGGAATACGCGGCCAGGGAGTAGATAGCACACAGCCGGAAGACTATGTCGAAGGTATGTTGACGTAAACGTGATGCATTTATGCTGACGTCTTTGTAGTTATATGTACTGAATAGAAATTCGAAACGATAGGGTTACAAATATTTGCGATCTCTTGGGTCGGTAGCTGCCGAGTAGACTATTGACATCAGTACGCCGTCGGTCATGCTAAGATCCTGGCGCGAAGATCTTGGCGCCTCACTGAATTCGGGAGGCTCGGCTGGACGGAACGGGCAAGAACGACCGCAAGCGCTTCGTCAATTTCGCGTTTGCGACGGCGCAACTCCTGATGGAGGTCGGGCGGAATGGCGTGATCCGATGGGCGGCCGGCGCCTCGTTCGGCCTGCGGAAGGCCGGGGCGGATGCCTTGGTCAATGTCGATCTTCGCTCGCTGGTGGGGTCACAGGACCGCGCCTATGTCGACAATCTGCTCGACCGCATCGCGACCCATGGCATGTCCGGCCTGATGCGGATCTCGCTCCTGACCGAGGCCGGCAAACCGGTCAGCCTGCTGATGGGTGGCCGGACCTTCGAGACCGAGCCCGACGTCATGTATCTCGGCTTCCTGATGCCGCCGGATTCCGCGGTGACGGCCGTCGGCGGCGGGTTGAAGGGCGCGGAGGCTCTGGCCAAGGCTGCGACATCGCGGATGACGGTCAGCAATGGCACGCAAGGGGAGGAGGGCGTCGCCCTGCTGGTCGTCGACGGGCTGGCGGCGCTGGCGGCGAAGCCGGGTGGCGCCGCCATCATCGCCGAGGTTTCGGCTAAGATCGCCGCCTTCCTGCGTGCGGTCTCGGTCGGCGGCGACCAGGTCTCGCCGTTGGCGCTCGGGAAATGGGGGATCATCCGAGGCCCCGGGGTTAACGAAAGTCTGGTCGAGCAGGGCATCAACGCGATTCTTGCCGCCGCCAAGATTCCGACCACCGTCGCGTCGTTCGAGATCGCCTTTGATCATGCCGGAATCAGCGACGCCGATGCCGGCCGCGCCCTGACCTATGCCATCAACAAATTCGCCGACGACCCGCCCGAGAATTTCGGCATCCATTCGCTGCTCGATGCCTCGAAGGCCTTCGTCGCCGACACGGTCAAGATGGTCTCCCAGGCGCGACGGCTGATGGAGAACAACGAGATCGAGATCGTCTACCAGCCGATCGTCCGCCTCGATCGCAACACGATCCATCATGTCGAAGCGCTGTCGCGGATTTCCGGCATCTCGTCGATCCAGGACTGGATCCGGTTCATCGAAGAGTCGGGGCTTAGCTATGATTATGATCTCGCGCTATGCGAGCGCGTCCTCGCCGTGCTCGATGGCGAGGCGGCAGCAGGCTGGCGCCCACTGGTCGCCGTCAACCTGTCGGGCCGCTCGCTGAGCGGCGATATTTTCTTCAAGCGGCTCAAGACGGTCCTCGACCGCCATACCGGGGTCGCCAAGCAATTCATGGTCGAGGTCACCGAGACCGCCTTCATCAAGGACGCACCACGCATGGTGAAGGTTCTGGAAGAGTTGCGCGCCGCGGGCCACGCCATCAGCCTCGACGATGTCGGCGCCGGCAAGACCTCGCTCGAGGCACTGCGCATGCTGCCGGCCGATTTCTTCAAGATCGACGGCTCGGTGGTCCGTGGCGCCGTCAGCGGCGATCACGACGCCGCCACCCTGGCCGCGATCGTGTCGCTCGCCAAGGCCAAGGGTGCGGAACTGATCGCCGAGCAGATCGAATCGCTGCCCGAGGCTCGGGCTATGGCCGCAGCCGGCGCCCGCTTCGGCCAGGGCTGGCTTTATGGCAAGCCGACCGCCGATCTTGCCTTCTCTTCCCATCGCCATGTCCAGCTGCCCGACGATCCGGGCTGGGTGCCGCTGAAGCCGCGGTGAGCCGCGGCATCCGGGCCGGCGGTCGCTAACCCTTAGTAGACCGCCGGTACGTACATCTCCGCCGGCACGGGGGTGCGGTGGTAGTCGGGGTTGCGGACGCGGGCGGGCAGGGTGATCGGCGGGTGGGTGACCTCACCGTATGGGATTTGGCTCAGCAGGTGATGGAGGCAGTTGAGTCGAGCCTTCTTCTTGTCGACGGCCTCGACCACCCACCACGGCGCTTCCGGGATATGGGTGCGCTCCAGCATGGTCTCCTTGGCCTTGGTGTATTGCTCCCAGCGGCGGCGCGATTCCAGGTCCATCGGGCTGAGCTTCCACTGCTTGATCGGATCGTGGATCCGCATCTGGAAGCGCAGATGCTGCTCGTCATCGGTGATCGAGAACCAGTATTTGATCAGGATGATGCCGGAACGGACCAGCATCTTCTCGAATTCCGGGACGGTGCGGAAGAACTCCTCGACGTCGTTCTCGGCGCAGAAGCCCATGACGCGCTCGACGCCGGCACGGTTGTACCAGCTGCGGTCGAACAGCACCATTTCGCCGCCCGCGGGCAGGTGGCTCACATAGCGCTGAAAATACCATTGCGTGCGCTCGCGCTCGTTGGGTGCGGGCAAGGCGGCGACACGGCAGACGCGGGGATTGAGCCGCTGGGTGATGCGCTTGAT
>CAIUCF010000502.1 GCA_903897565.1 uncultured Rhodospirillales bacterium
CCTTCGCGGGGATGACGGTGATAAATGCGCGTGAGTCTGAGCGTTTTCGAGGTCGCGCTCACCCCTTCTCCCGCTTCACCTTCTGGCGATAGACCAGCTGCGCCCGGGTCATGCCGAGCAGGCGGGCGGCGGCGGCGAGGTTGCCGTCGGCCTGGCGGATGGCGGCGGTGACCAGGGCATCCTCGATCTCGGCGAGCGAGGTGGTATTGCCCGCCGCGGCGACGCCGGCCAGCACCTGGCGGACCTTGGCCTCGATCGTGGCGGCGGCGTTTTCCGGCTCGCCGAGAGCGGGCGCGATGCTCGACAAGGCGATATCGTTGCTGGCCCGGCCGAAATTCTCGATCGTCGGCAGGCCCGGCTCGAAGGACTCACCCCCGACGAACAGATGGAATAGGTCGATCGCGCCGTCGTCGGGCGCCATGATGACACCGCGCTCCACGACGTTTTCGAGCTCGCGGATATTGCCGGGCCAGGGATAGGTCAGCATGGCGTTGATCGCCGCCACGGTGAAGCCCTGGGCGGAGCGGTTGTGCAGCGAGCAGAACTTGCGCAGGAAATGGTTCATGAACACCGGAATGTCCTCGAGCCGTTCGCGCAGGGGCGGCACGATGATGGGAAAGACGTTGAGGCGGAAATAGAGATCCTCGCGGAAACGGCCCTGGCGGACCTCGTCGCGCAGGTCGAGATTGGTCGCGGCGACGACGCGGACATCGACCGGGATGGTGCGGTTGCCGCCGACGCGCTCGACCTCGCGCTCCTGCAACGCGCGCAGCAGCTTGCCCTGCGAGGTCAGGCTGAGGATGCCGATCTCGTCGAGGAACAAGGTGCCGCCCGAGGCCCGCTCGAAGCGGCCGGGCCGCGTCACCGCGGCGCCGGTGAAGGCGCCGCGCTCGACGCCGAACAGTTCGGATTCGACCAGGGTCTCAGGGATCGCGGCGCAGTTCACGGCGACGAACGGGCCCTGGCTGCGCGGGCTGATGCGATGCAGGGCATGGGCGAGGATTTCCTTGCCCACGCCGCTTTCACCGAGGAACAGCACGGTGGCGCGGGTATCGGCGACCCGGCGTACCTTGTGGCAGACGGCGTTGAAGCCGGCGGAAACACCGACGACGTCGTCGCTGCCGAGGATCGCCGCGGCGCTGCCCGGGCCGTCCGGGGTCGGCAGGACGAGGCCGGCCTTGCCCGTGAGGCCGCCGGTCATCTCGTCGGCGCGCAGGAAGCGCAGATCGGCCTCGGCATCGCCCCAGTCGTCGATGGCCTTGCCGACGATGCGGCAATGCGCATGGCCCTGGCCGCGGCACTCGACCTCGCGGAACAGCACGGGCAGGCCCATGAAGCGGCTGGTGAAGCCCGAGGCATAGCCGATCTGGGTCCAGCACACCGGCTCGCTGCCGACGCCGTAGATGCGGAGATGTTCCTCGGCCTCGGAGGAATCCTCCCAGATATACTCGCCGTAGAAATGGCCGCGTTCCTGGTCGATCTCGGTGCGCACGGTGGTCACCGAGGCGATGCCTTCGAGCATGTGGAGCTTGGGGCCGATATTCATGGCCTGGATCGGGCCGCGGCGCTCGCGCAGCTGGTTGGCGACGGCGCTATCGAGCGTGCCGGAGCTGTAGCCGACGCGGGTCAGCAGCCCGCGCGCCTCGTCGCGGCCCAGGCGCTCGATCAACTCCCGCCGCAGCACGCCGAGCGCCGACATGTGCATCAGGATCATGCGCTGGTCGTCGAGCCAGATCTTGCCCGCTTCCGGCGCGAAATGCAGGCGGGCGCCGAGCTCGGCGACGTCGTAGGGGTCGGGCGCCATCGGCGCTGGACGCGGCGCGCGGGCTCTGTGGTCTCGATCCGGGCGTGGCGCCATGGCGGGTCCTCGCTACTGGGCGAAAGGAGGAATGTCGGAATTTAGCATGGGTGAATAATTTCATCTATAACGCTGAAGCATTCGACGCCTGAAATAGATGAAATTATTCACTTCTCGCGATGATCCTATCGGGTGGGTTCGCAAGCGATCTCGGCTGGGAAAAATTTCATTGATCTAGATCAATAGCTTAAGATTTTCTTCGACCGAAATTTCGAGTCCGATGGCTTTTGGCACGCAGGGTGCTATCGTCTGACAAAAGAAAGGTCGCGCCACAGCGGTCGGCCGTCAAGAAACGGGAGGAAGAATGTTCGACGAGACCC
>CAIUCF010000503.1 GCA_903897565.1 uncultured Rhodospirillales bacterium
CAAAAACTCGGCATCAAGGAAGCCGACCACGCCATCTGGCCCGTCTCCCTTCTATCCTACGATCTCGGCTATATTGACTTGGATCAGAGAACCCTACGGACACTCGGCAGCCCGTTCGGCACGAGGTGGTTACCCATGTCTTAGGAGCAATCTGTCGCTCATCTGTCCAGAATGAGCGCAATTCAGTCTGGAGCGGGTGAAGGGAATCGAACCCTCGTCGTAAGCTTGGGAAGCTTCTGCTCTACCATTGAGCTACACCCGCGACGCGGCGCCGGGAACGGCGGCAGCTCGGGAGGCCGACCATAATGCAGCTTGGCGCGTAATTGCAAGACCGGGTGCGACGCTGCCTCGCCACGAGTCCATTGCGTTCGCGCCGGAACGCCCATACAGTCGATACTGCTCCGGCTCTGTGCCGGTCAGGCCGCCCCCGAGGAGGGGCAAAATCACGGATGGCGGACCGATTATTAGTCCCCTTTAAATCAAGTTACCTGCGAATTTTCGAAACCCTGGTGGTTTTAGCGGCGACGTTCGGGCTCGCCGCAGCCTCGCAATGGCTCTTCCCCACCCTCTCCGCTAGCTATGTCATCGTCGCCGGCCTTGCCGCCGGGTTCACCGTCGTGCCTCGGCTCGGCGATCGCTGGGCAATCCGGCGCGGTGCGCCGATGATGACGCGGCAGGAGCGAACCCGCCGCTATCTCAGCGAACTCGGCCCGATCGGCTCAAGCGACCACAGCGCCAATCTACTCATGATCGCGCAGGATGCCCGGCTGCGGCGCAGCGGCAGCAAACCGAAGCAACGCCGCGGCTGAACGCCCGGCGTCAGGACTCCAGCAAATCCCTCAGCGCTTGTTCGAGAAATGCCGTCTCCGCCGGAAAGCGGCCCGGCGCGCCGGCGCAATGCCCGTAATCGGAACGAAAGGGCCGCAATTCCGCGTCCGGAATGAGCTCGGCCTCGATCCGGCTGTCCTCGACCGGAAAATAGAGGTCGCGGTCACCCGGCATGATGATCGTCTTCGCCCGGATCGCCCCTAGTGCGGCAGCGAAGTCGCCCTGGAAGCGCTCATTGGCGCCGAGATCGGCGTGCTGCCACGTCCACAGTTTGGCGAGCAGGTCATTGGCGTCCCAAGCGAGGTGTTCATCCTCCCAGGCGACCAGGAACGCCTCGACGCTGTCGCAACCGAGATTGCGATAGAGGCCGTCGCGGAAGAACGCCTGGGAATAGGCCCAGCCGCAATAGACCCGGCCGAAGGCGCGCAAGCCGGCCTCCGGCGGGCTGGTATAGCGCCCGCCCTGGAAATGCCCGTCCGCGCACAGCGCTGCCTTCACCCCTTCGAGGAAGACGAAATTATGCGGTGAGCACCTTGCCGCGCCGCAGAACGGCAGCAGGCGCTCGACCAGCTCCGGAAAGAGCGACGCCCATTGAAACGCCTGCACCGCGCCCATCGACCAACCGGTCGCGAGCTTGATCGCCCTGACGCCGAGATACCCGGTCACGAGACGATGCTGCGCCAGGACGTTGTCGTAGATCGTCATCTCGGGGAAACCGGCGCCCGCCTGCTCGCCCGCGGCATTGCTCGGCGAGCTCGACAGCGCGTTGCCGAACAGATTGGGCACGACGATGAAATATCGGGCAGGATCGAGCACCCTGCCCGCCCCGATCAACCGCGCGTTCGAATGATGTGTCCCGGTGTAATAGGTTGGAAAAACGATGCAATTGTCGCGCGCGGCATTGAGGGTGCCGTAGGTTTTATAGGCGAGCCGCGCGTTTTTCAGAATCTGCCCGCTCTGCAGCGGCAGATCGCCGAGCTCGTAGATGTCGTGGTCCAGTGCCATAAGGTGCGCCTGCCGCCGGAATTCGGGATCGATCTCCGGAGGAGAGCAATGGCCATGCCAGTCGTCCGGGTCTTCGGCGGCATGGGTGATGCCCACGGGCCTATACCCGGGCGCGAAGGCAGATCCGCCTTAGCCGCGCTCGCCTCCGCGGGCCACTCGGTCTAATATCCGCCATCATAATTGCGCCGAGCCGCGCACTTGCTCCGTCAAGAGGGTTTCCGATGCCGCATTATCGCTCCCGTACCAGCACCCATGGCCGCAACATGGCCGGGGCCCGTGGCCTGTGGCGCGCGACCGGCATGACGGACGCGGATTTCGGCAAGCCGATCATCGCGGTCGCCAATTCCTTCACCCAATTCGTTCCCGGCCATGTCCATCTCAAGGATCTCGGCCAACTGGTCGCACGCGAGATCGAGAAGGCCGGCGGCGTCGCCAAGGAATTCAACACCATCGCCGTCGATGACGGCATCGCGATGGGCCATGGCGGGATGCTGTACAGCCTGCCGTCGCGCGAACTGATCGCCGATTCGGTCGAGTACATGGTCAACGCCCACTGCGCCGACGCCATGGTCTGCATCTCCAATTGCGACAAGATCACGCCCGGCATGCTGATGGCGGCGATGCGTCTCAATATCCCGGCGATCTTCATCTCCGGCGGCCCGATGGAGGCCGGCAAGCTCAATGTCGACGGCATCATCCAGAAGACCGACCTGATCACCGCAATGGTGGCCGCGGCCGATCCCAATGTCAGCGACGAGGAAGCCCTCGCCCAGGAACGCTCGGCCTGCCCGACCTGCGGCTCGTGCTCGGGCATGTTCACCGCGAATTCGATGAACTGCCTGACCGAGGCCCTGGGCCTGGCATTGCCCGGCAACGGCACGGTCGTCGCCACCCATGCCGATCGCAAGGCGCTGTTCCTCGAGGCCGGTCACCGCATCGTCGAGCTGGCGCGGCGCTGGTACGAGAAGGACGATGCGACCGCCCTGCCCCGCACCATCGCGAGCTTCGAGGCGTTCGAGAACGCGATCACCCTCGATATCGCCATGGGCGGCTCGACCAATACCGTGCTCCATCTCCTCGCGGCAGCACAGGAAGGCGGCGTCGATTTCACGATGAAGGATATCGACCGGCTGTCGCGGCGCGTGCCGAATCTGTGCAAGGTCTCGCCCTCGGTCCCGGATGTTCATATCGAGGACGTCCATCGCGCGGGCGGCATCATGGGCATTCTCGGCGAACTCGATCGTGCCGGATTGCTGCACCGCAACACACCGACCGTCCATTCGACCTCGCTTGCCGAAGCCCTCAACCGCTGGGATATCCGGCGCGAACCCGACGAGGCCACGCTCAAGCTGTTCAGTGCCGCCCCGGGCGGGGTGCGCACCACGGTCGCCTTCAGCCAGGAGAGCCGCTACGTCGCGCTCGACAGTGACCGCGCCAAGGGCGTGATCCGCGATCGCGACCATGCGTTCAGCCAGGACGGCGGCCTCGCCGTGCTCTACGGCAACATCGCCGAGGAGGGCTGCATCGTGAAGACCGCCGGCGTCGACGCCTCGATCCTGGTGTTTTCGGGCACGGCCAAGGTCTATGAGAGCCAGGACGACGCGGTCAGCGCGATCCTCTCCGACGAGGTCAAGCCGGGCGACGTCGTCGTCATCCGCTATGAGGGGCCGCGCGGCGGACCGGGCATGCAGGAGATGCTCTATCCGACCAGCTATCTGAAGTCGAAGGGCCTCGGCAAGGTTTGCGCGCTGGTCACCGACGGCCGCTTTTCGGGTGGCACCGCCGGGCTGTCGATCGGCCACGCCTCGCCGGAAGCCGCGGAGGGCGGCGCAATCGGTCTGGTCCGCAACGGTGACCGCATCGACATCGACATCCCCAATCGCTCGATCCGGCTCGCGATCAGCGACAGCGAGCTCGCCGCACGCCGCGCCGCGATGGAAGCCAAGGGCGACGACGCCTGGAAGCCGGTCGGCCGAATCCGCGAAGTCTCGAACGCGCTGCTCGCCTATGCCGCGATGACGACCAGCGCGGCGCGCGGCGCCGTGCGTGACGTCACTCAGCTCGTGCGACGTCGCTAGGTGTCATTCAATCCCCGCTCCCGCAACTTCATCGCCCTGCCCTCGACGAGCGGCGTGCTGACGCGACGCGTGATCGCCTATCTCTTCGATGTCGTCTTCATCGCACTGTTCGGCGGGCTGCTGTTCTGGGCCGTCGCGTTCGTAAACATCTTCACCTTCGGTCTGCTGCACGGGTTGTTCGCGTTCGTGGCGCTGGCGCCGATGCTCTATGCGACCCTGACGATCGCGGGCCGGCATGGCGCGACTTGGGGCATGCGGATGATGGCGATCGGCTATCGCGACGAGGACGGCCGCCTCCCCTCGCTGGCCCAAGCCTTCGCGGTAAGCTTTCTGTTCTACTTCACATTCTGGGCAACCGGCGGATTGATCCTCCTCGTCGCCTTGCTGTCGAGCCGGCATCGGACCCTGCACGATATCCTCGCCGGGCTGGTCATGATCCGCACCGACGGCGCCGGCTGGGCGCTCTGATCGGCCCTCCCCCTGCGGCGTTCTGGCATTTCGCGCCTGCAACGTAATTAGAGGTGGCCTAATTCGTTTTTGCTCTGCAATAATCCGTTCCGACGGGGCCAACTCCTGCGCTCCCGGTCGCAGCGCCTAACGGTTCGACGGATTGCATATGACAGACGAGCGGGCAGACTCTGTCCTCGACGGATACGTTCCTGGTGAATTTTATTGCGAGATGCTGCGCAATCCCGAGGCCGACAAGGTCCGGGAGCGGCTCGCGAAGCTCTCCATCACAGAGCTGCGGCGGCGAGCCACCGATGCCGAGGCGGAGCTCTATAATCTTGGCATCACTTTCACGGTCTATTCCGACAATCTTGCCATCGACCGCATCCTGCCGTTTGACGTGATCCCCCGGGTCATCGCGGCCAAGGAATGGGAGTTGATCGAGGCCGGCGTCGTCCAGCGCGTGGCCGCCATCAACGAGTTGCTCCACGATCTCTACCATGACCAGAAGCTGTTAAAAGACGGCATCATTCCCGCAGAGCTGCTGCTCGGCAACGCCAATTACCGCCCGCTGATGCAGGGCGTCGACCTGCCCTATCATTCCTACGTCAATATCTGCGGCACGGACCTCGTGCGTAACGCCGAGGGCGGCTTCATGGTGCTCGAGGACAATGCGCGCACGCCGTCGGGCGTCAGCTACGTCATCGAGAACCGCCATCTGATGCAGCGGGCCTTCCCCGATCTGCTGACCGATATCGGCATTCGCCCCGTCGATAATTACGGCTTCAAGCTGGTCCAGGCGATGCGCGAGATCGCACCCAAGGGGATCGACGAGCCGCAGGTCGTCCTGCTGTCGCCGGGCACTTATAACTCCGCCTATTTCGAGCACGTCTTCCTCGCCCGCGAGATGGGCATCCCGCTGGTCGAGGGCCATGATCTCGTGATCCGCGACGACCGCGTCTACATGCGGACGATCGACGGGCTGACGCGGATCGACGTGATCTATCGCCGCCTCAATGACGAGTTCCTCGATCCCGAGGCGTTTCGACCCGACAGCATGCTTGGCGTGCGCGGGCTGATGCGAGCCTATAAGGCCGGCAATGTGGCGCTCGCCAACGCGATCGGCACCGGCGTCGCCGACGACAAGGCCGTCTATGCCTATATGCCTCGGATCATCAAATACTACCTTGGCGAAGAGCCGATCCTGCCGAATGTCGAAACCCATATCTGCCGCGAGCCGGAGGCGTTGAAATACACGCTCGATCATCTGGCCGAGCTAGTGGTCAAGCCGGTCGGCGAGGCCGGCG
>CAIUCF010000504.1 GCA_903897565.1 uncultured Rhodospirillales bacterium
CACCATCGACCTCGTCATCACCGACGTCATGATGCCGCGCATGGACGGCCCGACCCTGGTCGACCACATCCGCGCCAAGCTGCCGACCATCAAGGTCATCTTCATCTCCGGCTACGCCGAAGACACCTTCGGCGAACGCCTGAGCGGCGGCGAGGGCCTGCACTTCCTGCCCAAGCCGTATTCGCTGAAGGATCTGGCGGCGGCGGTGAAGGAGATTATTACCGCGCCGGGGGGTAGGGCTGCCGTCTGAGATTTGGTCGTCGCTGATTCCGGGACATGCTTGGCGCATCGCAGACGCTAATGGTATTTTCTTCATATGAACAAGCGATCGAACTGGCTCGTCCTTATTGCTATGTTAGCCGCCGCGGGGCAGTCGATCAGCGTGGTCTTGTTCACGCCCTGGCAGAATGACGACGACCATACATCCGGCGCAATTTATCTTGCGATGTTCTCATTTTTCCTCGTTTCCATAGGATATCTTTGGTGGCGGGACGGACCCACAGCGCTCAACGATCGCCTTGCCAAAAGCGGCGAACGGATTGCGAAGGCGCTATCTAAATCACCGTTCAAGACCAAATAAAAAAAATGCCGCAAACTTGGTTCGGTTCGGGAGCTCGACGTCTATTTCGAGCGTTACCGTATCCGGCCAATTGATCACTCCTGAACGGCAAGCCCGTGCAGCAGGCGATTGGTTTCCCGTAAATCCGCCAACAGCCGCGGTCGCGCCGCTTCGGCGCCCAGCGCCAAAAGCCGCAGCACGCAGCCGTAGCGGATTTGCGCGCGGAACTGCGGGTCGCTGAGCTCGCCCTGCACCCACAGATCGAGGGCGCCGGCGAAGTAGATTTGGTATTCGCGCGCCAGATCGGTCAGGCCGATGCCCTCGGGCAGCAAGCCGGCCGCCGCGAGCGGTCGCAGCCGGCTTTCCCAATAGGCGAGCGCGCGGTTCATCAGTGCTGGGCGATGCACGGGCTCGATCACGCCCAGGAGAAAACGATAGAGCGGCCGCAGGAAATCGGGGTCGTCGATGAACACCTGCGCCACGACATCGGCGGCGTCGATCGCCTGCTCGAAGGGATCGCCCTTGTGGCGGGACGGAATCTCCAGGGTGTCGAGCAGATCCATGCTGCGGTTCAGCAGCACGTAGAGCACCGTGCCCTTCGAGCCGATCAGATTGTAGAGCGTCGCGACACTGACACCTGCCTTGATCGCCAGCATGCCGACCGAGAAATCGGTCGAGCCGGTCTCGCGGATCAGGGCTTCCGCCGCCGCGATGATCGCGTCGCGGCGGCCCTCCTTCTGCTGCTCGCGCGCCATCGGCCACAGCACGGGCGTCGCCATCAGACGGGCTCGCGGCGTAACAGAGGCCACGGTGAGGGCTTTCGAATCATGGCAATCCGCTGTCGGAAAGGGAGAGAGAGCAACGTTGCCCGATCCTATCACATCGATCTTCTCGTGTCGTTTTTCGATATTAGAATTAATTCTAGAAAGCATTCTAATTTTATGTATAATGATTCGCAACTCGGGACGGTAGAGTGCCCGCGACGCCTGCACCGGGGCGACCGGTGCACAGCCAAGAGACGGAAGGACGCCCCGAAATGCGCGACAATTTCACCGTGGCCGCCGGCCTGGATTTCGATCCAGTGCCGATGGAGCCCTACCGCTCGCCGGAATATTTCGACCAGGAACGCGAGAAGGTGTTCCGGCGCTCCTGGCTGGTCATGGGCCGGGTCGAGGATGTGGCGAAACCGGGTGACTACATCGTCAAGGATGTCGAGATCTGCGCCGCGTCGGTCCTCATCACCCATGGCGCCAAAGGCGTGATCCGCGCCTTTCACAATGTCTGCTCGCATCGCGGCAACCAGGTGGTCTGGGAAGACAGCGGGTCGCGCAAGACCATGTTCCGCTGCCCCTATCACAACTGGACTTATGGGTCGGACGGCAAGCTGCTCGCGGTCAGCGACGAGGCGATGTTCTTCGGTCTCGACAAGAGCAA
>CAIUCF010000505.1 GCA_903897565.1 uncultured Rhodospirillales bacterium
AGCTTGCACAGGCCGAAGAAATTCACCTCCATCAAGGCCCGCGCCTTGACTTCGTCGGTAAACTCGAACGCGGCGTTGTGGTTGAAGCCGGCGTTGTTGATGAGCGCATGCAACCCTCGGCGGCCCGACAAGGCCTCGGCTGCGACCTGCGCCGATTTGATGTGTTCGGAGTTCGCCACGTCGAGGATGATGGTCCGCAGCCGCTGGGTCGCATCGGCCCGCAATCCCTCGGCATCCTCTTCGCGGCGGACGCCGGCCAAGACCATGAAGCCTCGGGCGTCGAGTTGCAGCGCCGTCGCGCGGCCAATGCCGCTCGAGGCGCCGGTGATCAGGATCAATTTCGGTCGATTGTTGTCAGGGCTGGCCATGGATATCCGATCGAGTGTTGTCGTGACCTCGCATAATGTACTCAAGTGCGATGCCGAGGACTACGGCGCGCGGTTGAACGCGCATGTCATTCGTCTCCCGGCCCAGAGGGAACGGGATAATGCTATGTTGACGATGCAAGAACCGGGGGAGGTCGGGATGCTGGTGGTGACAAGCGAGAAGATTGCCGGGCAGGAGGTGGTGGAGACGATCGGGCAGTGTTTCGGCGTCGTCGTCCGCAGCCGCGGCATCGGCGGTAACATCATGGCCGGGTTGCGCTCGCTGATCGGTGGCGAGATCCATGAATACACCGCCCTGCTGGAAGAGGCGCGTCGTCACGCCCTCGATCGCATGGTCCAGAATGCCGCGCTGATGGGCGCCAATGCCGTGATCATGATGCGGTTCGACTCCGCCGAGATCGGCCAGACCATGAGCGAGATCGTGGCCTACGGCACAGCGGTGAGGATACAACCTGCGGCCATGTGAGACGTCGGATGCGCGATTTCGTGATCGGGTTCGGCCTTGTCCTGCTGTTCCTTGCCGTGCTGCTGTACTGCTCGGGGGCCCCGGGTCCCACAGTCTTCATGGCGGCATTCTTCGGTCTCGCCCTCAGTCTCGGCACCGCGATCGAGCGGCGCTACAAGACGCCCGGGGAGGGCAGTCATGGGCCCGGCTGGACCGATACCGGCGAGCGTTTCATCGACCCGGAAACGGGACGGCAGGTCGCAGTCTATGTCTCGACTGCGGGGGAACGCGAGTACAGGACGATTTCGTAATGCCATCCACATTCCATGCCCCAGCCGAATGTGGCGAGATATATACGCGATCTTAACCCCGCGCGTTGCTAGGTCGCCTGACACGCACTTTCGGGATGGGGCAGATCGATGGGGGGCAGCATAGACGTATTCGCGACCTTCTTCGAAGTTTCGCTCGACCTGCTCTGCATACGCAACAAGGACTTCCGACTGGTTCGCGTCAACCGCGCCTGGGAAGACGTGCTCGGCTACTCCGTTGCCGAGCTCGAGGGCGCGTTCATGCCCGATTTCATCCATCCCGAGGACCTTGCGGCGTCACGCGGGCATATGAATCGGATGCGGACCGAAACCGAGGTCTGGGGGTTCATCAATCGCTATCGCCACCGCGACGGTCATTATCGCTCTCTCGAATGGCGGGCGCGGCGGGTCGGCGATCTGGTGTTCGGCCTCGCGCGCGACGTCACTGATCGCCTTGCCGCGGAGCAGGAAGTTCGCGAGGCGCGCGCCGCCGCGGAAGCGGCGAACCAGGCCAAGAGCGATTTTCTCGCCAATATGAGCCACGAAATCCGCACGCCCCTCAACGGCGTGATCGGTATCGTCGACGCGCTGAGCCGCACCGAGCTGTCGGCCGTACAGCGCGAGATGGTGGAACTGATCCAATCCTCGGGGAATACCCTGGAGCGGCTGGTCTCCGACATCCTCGATGTCGCCAAGATCGAGGCCGGACGGCTGGATATCGAGTCGCGTGATTTCGACATGCGTCGCGAGCTTGACGCCGTATTCGATCTCTACAGGGTGCAGGCGCGCGAGAAAAAGTTGTCCCTGAGTGTCGGCTACGCCCTGGCGGCATCTGGGTTATTCCGCGGCGATCCCGGACGAATCAAGCAGGTGCTCGGAAATCTGCTCTCGAACGCCGTCAAGTTCACCGAATCAGGTGGGGTGTCGGTGCGGATCGGTATTGCGGATCCGGCGAGTCCCGGGGGTGCGGTGATCCTGGTGGCGGAAATCGAGGATACAGGGGTCGGCTTCCCCCCGGAATTCGCCGCGCTGCTGTTTCAGCGCTTCACCCAGGCGGACAGCACCATTACCCGACGCTTTGGCGGCTCGGGACTGGGGCTGTCAATCTGCAAATCACTCGTCGAGGCGATGGGCGGCGAGATCAGCGCCGAGTCTAAGCCCGCGGGCGGTAGCCTCTTCCGGGTGCGGCTTCCGCTCCTGCGCAGCGTGATCGTCAGTGCGCCGGATTTCGGATCGCCCGTTCAACCCCGTCCAATCTGGGACGGAGACGCCCCGCCTCGCCCCACACGCGTGCTGCTGGCCGAGGATAATTCGGTCAATCAGCGGGTCATCCAATTGTTTCTTGCGCTTCAGGATACCGAGGTGGTCACGGTTGATGACGGGCTGCGCGCAGTCGAGGCCTTGCAATCCAGTGCCTTCGATCTCGTGTTGATGGACATGCAGATGCCGGTCATGGATGGCCTGACCGCTACGCGGGCGATCCGCGCGCTCGAAGAGCGAGCCGGCCGCGGGCGTACGCCCATCGTCGTGCTGAGCGCGAATGCCATGCCCCAGCATCACCGCGATGCCATCCTCGCCGGGGCCGATCTCCATCTCGCCAAGCCGGTAACGGGCAAGACCCTGGCGGCCGCGATCGAGCTGGCGACGTCTACGCGACCTTAGCCTTCGCGCGCTGAATCTTCTCGAAGCGTCTGACGGCCCGCTCGCGTTTCAGCCGCGACAGTCGATTGAGCCAGAAGATGCCGTCGAGCTGGTCGATCTCGTGCTGCATGCAGATCGAGAACAAGCCGTCGGCTTCCTCGCTGCGCTCGTTGCCGCGGAGATCGCGATAGCTGAAACGAATCCGCACGGGGCGATCGACCTCTTCGGTGACGTCGGGCATCGAGACGCTGCCCTCTTCGTTGCGGCCGATTTCGGTGTCGGACCAGGTGATCACCGGGTTGACGAAGACTCGGCCGCCGGTCGCCCCCGGCAGCGCGAGCGCGACGACGCGCTGCAGCACGCCGATATGGCACGCGCTGATGCCGATGCCGCCGACGCTGAGCATCGTTTCCGCCATATCGGTCGCGAGCGCGAGCAGGGTCTCGTCGAATGCGGTAACGGGCGTGGCGACGTCGCGCAGGCGGGGATCGGGGTAGGTGATGATATCGCGAAGCGGCATGTCGGTTCCTGATGAGCGAGCGGCGGCGTCCCGCTCGATAGGCTATGGTAGGATGACAATCAACACCTTATCGAGCGGAGCATGTCCACCGTGAGCACGCCTATCACGATTTACGGCATCAAGAATTGCGACACCATGAAGAAGGCGCGCGCCTGGCTCGACGCCCACGGCATCGCCCATGTTTTCCACGACTATCAGGCAAAGGGCATCCAACGCCTGCAGCTCCATGGCTGGGTGACGGAAGTTGGCTGGGAAGTCCTGCTCAATCGTGCCGGCACGACCTTTCGCAAGCTGCCT
>CAIUCF010000506.1 GCA_903897565.1 uncultured Rhodospirillales bacterium
ACATTCGGCGATCTTCCAGGTGTTCGATTTCGAGCAGAAGGACCAGATCGACAAGATCATCCTGACCGCTTCGGGCGGACCGTTCCGCACCAAGACCGCCGAACAGATGCGCGCCATGACCCCCGAGCAGGCGGTCGCCCACCCCAATTGGAGCATGGGCGCCAAGATCTCGGTCGACAGCGCGACCATGATGAACAAGGGCCTGGAGCTGATCGAGGCCCACCACCTGTTCCAGCTGCCGCAGGAGCAGATCGACATCGTCGTCCATCCGCAGTCGGTGATCCACAGCCTCGTCGCCTATACCGATGGCTCGGTGCTGGCGCAGCTGGGCTCGCCCGACATGCGCACCCCGATCGCCTTCACCCTGGCGTGGCCGGCGCGCATGGCCTCGCCGAGCCCGCGGCTCGACCTTGCCAAGCTCGCGACGATGACCTTCGAAGCACCGGACCCGGTGCGGTTTCCGGCCCTGCGCCTGACCAGGGAAGCGCTCGCCGCCGGCGGCAGCGCGCCGACGACGTTGAATGCCGCCAATGAAGTGGCGGTACAGGCCTTTCTCGAGAATCGGATCGGCTTCCTCGAAATCGCGGAAATCGTTGAACGCACGCTCGAATCCTTGCCCAACGAGGTTCCAAAGGTCATCGCCGATATCCATATACTGGACAGGCGGGCGCGCGATGCCGCGAACGCCCTCATCGACCGACCGGCCGCGGGCCGCGTCGCCTATTGAACACGGTTCGAGGCCGCACTGCTCCCGTCTGCTCGGTGGCGGGACGGTCGCTTCGAAGGAGCCACAGGTAATGCATTTTCTCGAAGGTGGGCTCGGCTACATCCTGCCGTTTCTGGTCGTGCTGGCCGTCCTCGTGTTCATCCACGAATTCGGCCATTACCTCGCGGCGCGGCTCTGCGGCGTAAAGGTCGAGACATTCTCGCTCGGCTTCGGGCCGGAGCTGTTCGGCTGGTTCGACAAGCACGGCACGCGCTGGAAGGTGAGCGCCTTGCCGCTGGGCGGCTATGTGAAGATGTTCGGCGACGCCGATGCCGCGTCGGCGCCCGGCGAGGGCTTGGCGACCATGACGCCTGAAGAGCGCGCCGTTTCCCACCACCACCAGCCGCTGGGCAGACGAGCGATCATCGCGGCGGCGGGGCCGTTCGCGAACTACCTGCTCGCTATCGTCCTGCTTGCCGGCCTGTTCATGACGGCGGGAGAGCCGGTGACCCCACCCGAGATCGGGGTGGTGCAGCCGGGCAGTGCCGCGGCCGCGGCCGGTTTGAAGCCGGGTGATCGCTTCGTCAGCGCCAACGGCGAAAGCGTTGCCCGCTTCGAGGACATCCAGCGCATCGTCCGCCTCAATGTCGGCACCCCGATCGACCTGACCATTCGCCGCCAGAACCAGTTGGTATCGTTGCGGGCGACGCCGAAGATCACGGACGTCGTCGACCGTTTCGGCGACCATCACAGCTTCGGCGTGCTCGGCGTCGGTCGCAGCGGCGTCGATTATGTCCGCCTGAACCCCGTAAACGCCGTGGTGCAGGCCGGCGCCGAAACCTGGTCCATCACATCCGGGACCCTGACCGCGGTCTGGCAGATGATCATCGGCGCACGCACCACCGAGGAACTCGGGGGGCCGATCAAAATCGCCAAGTTGTCCAGTCAGGTGTGGCAGCAGGGTGGTGTGCTGGATCTGATCAATTTTATGGCCCTCCTGTCGGTCAATCTCGGCCTGATCAACCTGTTTCCCATCCCCGTCCTTGACGGGGGACACCTGCTGTTCTATGCCGCTGAAGCACTGAGGGGCCGTCCTCTCGGGCAGCGGGTGCAGCAGGTTGGTTTTCAGATTGGCCTTGCACTCGTTTTCACGCTCATGATCTTCGCGACCTGGAATGATGTATCGTCGAACGTATACGCGATGCTGAAGCGGCTTGTGACGTGATATGAGGGGGAACATCGTGGCGTTTGCGGGGGAGCCAGTTTGCGGCCTGCTCTAAAAGTTGTATTGCGATCGGGCGTAGCCGCCCTCGCACTGGTCATCGCACTTCCCCCAAATGTGGCGGTCGCCGAAGAACAGGCTCTGTTCGACGGCGTCCAGACCGCGCAGGTCCAGGAGGGCGGAACGATTCAGGCGATCCGCATCCAGGGCTCACAGCGTATCGAGGCCGATACGGTGCGGAGCTACCTGACGGTCCAGCCCGGCGATAAATTCTCCAATGAGGCGCTCGACAAATCGTTGAAGGCGCTGTTCGCGACCGGCTTGTTTGCCGATGTCAGCTTGCGCCGCGACGGCGATGACCTCGTCATCCGCGTCGTCGAGAATCCGATCATCAATCGCGTTGCCTACGAGGGTAACAAGAAGTTCGATCAGAAGAAGCTCGATGACGAGGTTCAGCTCCGTCCCCGCACCGTCTACACGCGGACGCGGGTTCAGGCCGATCTGAAGCGCATTCTCGAGCTCTATCGTCGTGCCGGCCGGTTCGCCGCGACGGTCGACCCCAAGATCATCCAGCTGTCGGAAAACCGCGTCGACGTGGTCTTCGAAATCAACGAAGGCAAGCCGACCAAGATCGATTCGATCAATTTCGTCGGCAACAAGGTCTTCTCGAACAGCAAGCTCCAGGAAATCGTCTCGACCAAGGAGACTCATTGGTGGCGCTTCTTCTCGAGCGCCGACTCCTATGACCCGGATCGCCTGACCTATGATCAGGAACTGCTGCGCAAATTCTATCTGTCGCAGGGTTACGCCGATTTCCGCGTGACCTCGGCGATCGCAGAGCTGACTCCGGACCGCACGGCGTTCATCATCAGCTACCGCATCGAAGAGGGTGAGCGCTACAAGTTCGGCAAGGTCGACGTCGCCGTCGCACTGAAGGATGTGAAGCCGGAATCGTTGAAGCCGCTGATCACCATGAAGACCGGCGATTGGTACAATGCCACCCAGGTCGAGACTGTCGTCGACACGATCGGCAACGCGCTGGGCGATCGCGGCTACGCCTTCGTCAGCACCTCGCCGGTGCTGAGCCGCAATGGCGCCAATCACACCATCGATCTGACCCTGCAGGTCGGCGAGGGCCCGCGGGTCTATGTCGAGCGGATCAACATCGTCGGCAACGTCCGCACGCTCGATCGCGTCGTCCGTCGCGAGTTCCCGTTTGCCGAAGGTGATGCCTTCAGCACCTCGAAGATGAAGAAGGCCAAGCAGAACCTCGATAATCTCGGGTTCTTCAAGAAGGCCGAGATCACCAATCTTCCCGGCTCGGCGCCGGACAAGACCATCCTGAAGACCGAGTTGCAGGAGCAATCGACCGGCGAGTTCACGGTCGGCACCGGCTTCTCGACCTCGCAGGGCGTGCTCGGTAACGCCTCGGTCCATGAAAGCAACCTGCTCGGCCGCGGCCTCGACGCCCGGCTCTCGGGAACGATCGCGCAATACGCCAAGCTGTTCGACTTCAGCTTCACCAACCCGTATTTCATGGATCGACCGATCGCGGCCGGTTTCGACCTCTTCGACTCGAATACCAATTACTCGTCGATTTCGAACTACTCGTTCAGCTCGATGGGCGTGACGCCGCGCATGGGCTTCCAGATCATCCCCGACCTGCGAGCGACCTACAGCTACACGCTGCGTCAGGACAATCTGAGCAATATCGTCGACAGTTCGATCTCGCCCTACATCCTGGCGCAGTCGGGATCGCGGACGGCGTCGGTCGTCGGTCAGACCCTGCTGTGGGACCAGCGCGACAATCGCCTTGATCCGACCGCTGGCTATTACATCCAGCTCGATTCCTCGGTCGCCGGTCTCGGCGGTTCGGTCAAGTTCGTGCGCAATGTCGCCGATGTCGGGTATTTCTACACGCCCTTCCCGAAATGGACGCTGCGTCTGTCGGGTGAAGGCGGCAATGTCACCGGGCTCGGCAAGCGCATCAATATCCAGGACAGCTTCTTCCTCGGTGGCGACAATCTTCGCGGCTTCGCCGATGCCGGCGTCGGCCCTCACGATTTGACCACGGATGACGCGCTCGGCGGTCGTTCCTATTATGCCGGCACGATTCAAATGAACGTGCCGTTGGGCTTGCCCGAGGAACTCGGCGTGGGTGCCCATCTCTTCACCGATTTCGGTGCGCTGATCTCGCCGAGCATCCCGACGATCGCCAATCCCGACCCCTATTCGTCGAGCTCGGCGCTCCGGGTCGCGAGCGGTGTCGGCTTCTCGTGGAAATCGCCGATGGGTCCGATCGCGATCGACCTTGGTATACCGGTTGTCAAGAAACTCGGCGACAAGACGGAAGTCTTCCGCGTGAACTTTGGGACGAGGTTGTAAATGTTGGGACGTATCCTTGGTGGCCGGTTTGCCGCCGCGTTGCTGTCATTCCTGATCGCAGGCCCAGCGCTGGCCGCCGCCGATGCGCTGCCGCCGCCCGTGCCGCTGGTGGTCGATCTCGAAGGTGTGCTCGAGCACTCGAAGGCCGGCCAATCGGTGACGGCCCAACTCACGGCCCATAACAAGGTGTTCGAGAAGGAGCATGTCCGGCAGGAAGAGAAGCTGAAGCAGATGCAGCAGGACCTGCAGCAGCAGCGCTCGACCTTGTCGCAGGACGCCTTCGAAGAGAAGATGAACAACTTCCAGCAGAGCGTCCGACAGTGGCAGCAGGCGGAGCAGTTGAACGAACAGGCGCTAGGCCAGGCCACCGAAGTCGCCCGCGAGAAGACGCTCGACGTGATCCACGGCATTATCAGCGGCATCGTCCAGGAGCGTCACGCCAATCTCGTCCTGCTGAAGTCGGCCGTGCCGATCTATGCCTCGGCCTATGACATCAGCCAGGAAGTGCTCGATCAGCTCGACGAGAAATTGCCGACCTTGAAGGTCGTGGTACCCAAGCCCTCCGCTGCAGGCCAGGACAGCGCTTCGGGCGGTCCGGGGCAGTAAACCGAATGGCCGACCCCCGTTTCTTCCGGGCAAGCGGTCCTTTTACGGTTGCGGAGTTGGCGGCACTCACGGGGGCTGCCATCGTCGGCGGGAATGATGAGGGAGCGCGCATCCTGACGGATGTCGCCCCCTTGGAAACCGCCGAATCTCACCATCTCAGCTTCCTCGCCAACCC
>CAIUCF010000507.1 GCA_903897565.1 uncultured Rhodospirillales bacterium
CGCGGCGCGCCGAACGACTTGTCGATGACGACGTTGCGGCCCTTGGGGCCGAGCGTCACCTTGACGGCGTTGGCGAGGATGTCGACGCCGCGCAGCATCTTCTCGCGCGCGTCGGCGGAAAACTTGACTTCTTTGGCAGCCATATGAGGATTTCCTATCTGATGGAAGTGTTCAGGTCAGCGAAACGCGGCGGTCACTACTTGGTGACGACGCCGACGATGTCGCTTTCCTTCATGACCAGGAACTCGGTGCCGTCGAGCTTGATCTCGGTGCCCGACCACTTGCCGAACAGCACGCGGTCGCCGACCTTGACGTCGAGCGGGTGGACGCGGCCCTGATCGTCACGGACGCCCGGACCGACGGCGAGGATCTCGCCTTCCTGCGGCTTTTCCTTGGCGGTGTCGGGGATGATGATGCCCCCCTTGGTCTTCTCTTCCTGCTCGATGCGACGTACAACGACGCGGTCATGCAAAGGACGGAACTGCATGCTTCGCTCCCTCAAAAAAATGTCAAAAATGGCGCGGAGGCGCCGCTGTTAGCACTCACCCCCGGCGAGTGCCAGAGACATAGGGGTGGGCTTGGAAAGTGTCAAGGGCAGGGGGTGGGAGGAATTTCGTCGATGCTGTCGAGTCGTGAATTGCGCTATCATTCCAACTCAAGAATTCGCCCGCGCCGAACCGGCCAACATCAAGGGCGCGCCCGGAGGGAGTCGTCGAAATGACCCAAGCCAATCTCGCCGTCGCCGTCGAGGACCCGATCCTTCTGGTAGACAAGGATCCCCGCGGCGTCGTCACCCTGACCCTGAACCGTCCCCACGCCTTCAATGCCCTATCCGAGGCGATGCTGACGGCGCTGCAGGACGCATTCGACGCGATCGCGGGCGACGAGACGGCGCGGGTCGTCGTGATCCGGGCCGCGGGTCGGGCCTTCTGTGCCGGGCATGACCTGCGGGAAATGCGGGCGTCACCCTCGCTCGCGTATTACGAGGCGCTGTTCGGGCAATGCTCGCGGATGATGATGAGCATCCAGCGCCTGCCGGTGCCGGTCATCGCCGAAGTCCGTGGCATCGCGACCGCTGCCGGCTGCCAGCTGGTGGCGATGTGCGATCTCGCGGTCGCCGCGAGCGATGCTCGCTTCGCCGTCAGCGGCGTCAATTTCGGTCTGTTCTGCAGCACCCCCGGCGTCGCGCTGTCGCGCAACGTGCCGCGCAAGGCGGCGTTCGAGATGCTGGTGACGGGGGATTTCATCTCGGCTGCGCAGGCGCAGGAAAAGGGGCTGGTCAACCGGGTTGCCGAACCCGCCGATCTCGACGCCGCGACCGAGCAACTGGTGGCCAGCATCTTGACCAAGCCGCGCCAGGCCGTCGCCATGGGCAAGGCCCTGTTCTATCGCCAGCTCGAGGTGGCGATCGAGCCTGCCTATGAGGACGCGACTCGGACGATTGCCGCCAACATGATGGCGGAATGCGCGCTCGAAGGCGTGCAGGCGTTCTTGGAGAAGCGCAAGCCGAGCTGGCGCTGAGATTTATCTTTCGCAGTCGCAATATTTTTTGCGGTCGGCCCCCGCACTGCGGCAAAATATAGCTGCGTCAGTGACATGAATACGGTCTACTCTGGGACGGAGCGCCGTCGTTAAACGTCGCCAGCGAGAAACTCGAAGACAGGGATTCGATCCGGCATGCTGCCGTTGCGCGTTCTTCATGTAGCAGCCGAACATTTTCCCCAGGTCAAGACGGGTGGTCTCGGCGATGTCATGGCGGCGCTACCGCTGGCGCAACGCCGCGCCGGCATGGATGTCCGCCTCGTTCTGCCGTGCTATCCCGCGGTGCGCGCGGCGCTCATCGAGCCGATCGATACCATCTGGGTCGGGCCGGTCGTGGGGTCCGCCGGCGTGCGGATCCTGAAAGGGCGATTTTCGGAGCGCGGTATCTGGGTCTATGCCGTAGACGCACCGGATCGCTTCGACCGCCCGGGCAGCCCCTATGTCGACGCCGAGGGCCGCAACTGGCCCGACAATGCGCCGCGTTTCGCACTGCTGAGTTGGGCCGCGGCACAGCTGGCTCGCGGCGTACTCGACCGACGATGGCATGCCGATATCCTCCACGCCCATGATTGGCACACCGCGCTCGCCCCCGCCTATGCCCGCCTCGCCGAGGACAGCCTCACCCCGCCACGCACCGTGTTCACCATCCACAATCTCGCCTATCAGGGCCTGTTTCCGGCGGAAGTCTTCCCGTCGCTGTGCCTGCCGCCGGAAGCCTTCACGCCCGAAGCCCTCGAATTCTGGGGTCTGGTCTCGTTCATGAAGGCCGGGTTGGTGTTCGCCGACCGGGTGACGACGGTCAGCCCGACCTACGCCCGCGACATCACGACCTATGACTATGGCTACGGCCTCGAGGGCGTGGTCATGGCGCGCGGCAGCGATCTCGTCGGCATCCTCAATGGCGTCGACGAAAAGGAATGGGATCCCTCCCACGACCCCCACCTCGCCGCGCCGTATAATCGCAACAAGCTCTCGGGCAAGGCCGAGTGTCGGGCGGCGGTAGCGAGCGAATATGGCGTCACCCTGGGGGAGGGGCCGCTGTTCTGCGTCGTCAGCCGCTTGACCCACCAGAAGGGCCTCGACCTCGTGCTGGAGACGATCCCGGAGATTCTCGCCCATGACGGCCGGTTGATCGTGCTGGGCGAGGGTGACCGCGCGCTCGAATCAGCGTTTCGTGCTGCCGTCGAAGCCAACCCCGGCAAGGTCGGCGCCCATTTCGTCTTTAGCGAGGCGCAGGCGCATCGCGTCATCGCAGGTGCCGACGCCCTGCTGATGCCGTCGCGTTTCGAGCCCTGCGGCCTGACCCAGCTCTACGCGCTTCACTACGGCACGCCCCCCGTGGTCCATCGAACAGGCGGATTGGTCGATACCGTGATCGACGTCGACACCGCGGGCATGGCGCTCGGGACCGGGTTCTCCTACCTGCCCTCCAACGCGGAAGCGCTGGCGGAGGCGATCGGCCGGGCCGCTGCCCTGTTCAAGGACCAGCGACGGTGGCGTCAGGTCCAGCGCAATGCCATGGCGACGCATTTCCTGTGGTCGCGCGCGGCCGAGAAATATCTCGAGCTCTATAAGTCGATCGCCGCCCGTCTGCCGAGCTAGCTGGGAAGGGAAGTCGGGCCAGACGGGAAGACTTCTCAATCGCGCTGTGGCATCTATTGTTTGAATCCCGGTGCTGTCCTCTTACCGACGAGATCGTGCATGTCAAAATCCCCTATCGAGCGCAAGAAGATTGCTGGTACGCCGGTACCGGTCGACGACAGCCCGCTCGAAGATCAGCTGATCCGCCGCCTGCTTTACGGCGTCGGCTCCGACGTCGCCCGCGCCAGCCAGCGCGAATGGTTGAGCGCGGTGTGTTCGGTCGCCCGGGACAAGCTGCTCGACCGCTGGATCAGCATGCGCAGCAGCGCCTACGAGGCCGACGTCAAGCGCGTCTATTATATGTCGATGGAGTTCCTGATCGGCCGGGCGCTCACCAATTCGCTGCTGGCGACCGGGCATTACGACGCCTTCAAGGAGGCGCTTGGCGCCGTCGACGGCCAGCTCGATCTCGACGAGCTCGGCCGCCACGAGCATGATCCCGCGCTCGGCAATGGCGGCCTCGGCCGGCTTGCCGCCTGCTTCCTCGACAGCATGGCGACCCTGGATCTGCCGGGCTTCGGTTACGGCATCCGCTATGAATACGGCATGTTCGCGCAGCGGATCGTCGATGGCCGCCAGATCGAACAGCCCGACAACTGGCTGATCGAGGGCTTCCCCTGGGAATTGCCGCGGCCCGAGGTGATCTACACCGTCAAGTTCGGTGGCCGCGTCGAGCATGTCGGGGAACGCGTGCTCTGGGTCGATACCGACGACGTCAAGGCGATGGCCTACGACATGCTGATCCCCGGCTTCAACACCAAGGGTGTCAACACCCTGCGCCTGTGGTCGGCCAAGGCGACCCAGGAAATGGAAATGTCGCTGTTCAATCAGGGCGACTATTCCCGCGCGGTCGAGGACAAGAACCGCTCAGAGAACGTCAGCCGCGTGCTCTATCCCGATGATTCGTCGCGCGCCGGCCTCGAGCTCCGCCTCCGCCAGGAATACTTCTTCTGCTCGGCGTCGCTGCAGGACATTCTGCGCCGCTACTTCCGCACCCATGAAGGCCTGACCGGCCTCGCCGAAAAGGTCGCGATCCACCTCAACGATACCCATCCGGCGCTGGCCGTGCCGGAACTGATGCGGCTGCTGATCGACGTCCACGGACAGGAATGGGATACCGCCTGGGGGCTTTGCAGCAAGATCTTCTCCTACACCAACCATACCTTGATGCCGGAGGCGCTGGAGACCTGGCCGCTGCCGTTGTTCGGCGGGGTGTTGCCACGCCACCTCGAAATTATCCTGCAGCTCAACGAGCGTTTCCTCGCCAAGGTGCGCGCCGAATTCCCCGATGATCAGGACCTGCCGCGCCGGGTCTCGTTGATCGATGAGGGCGGCGAGCGCCGCGTTCGCATGGCCTATCTCTCGATCCTGGCCAGCCACAAGGTCAATGGTGTCTCCAAGCTGCACAGTCAGCTGATGTGCGACACCATCTTCGCCGATTTCTATCGGATGTATCCTGACCGCTTCGTCAACAAGACCAACGGCGTGACGCCGCGACGCTGGCTCAACCAGGCCAATCGTCCGCTCTCGGCGCTGATCGACACCAAGATCGGCACCGGCTGGCGCAGCAAGCTCGACGAGCTGCAGGGCCTGAAACCCTTCGCCGAGGATGCCGAGTTCCGCGCTGCGTTCCGGGCCGCCAAGCTCAAGAACAAGGAAGTCCTCGCCAACCGGATCCTGCGCGAGACCGGGATCAATATCGATCCGACCTCGCTGTTCGACGTCCAGATCAAGCGCATCCACGAATACAAGCGGCAACTCCTCAACCTGCTCAACGTGATCGCGCGCTATCAGCGCATCCTTGCCGATCCCACCGGCAATCACGTGCCGCGCACGGTGATCTTCGCCGGCAAGGCGGCGTCCGGCTATTTCATGGCCAAGCTGATCATCCATCTCATCAATTCGGTGGCGGCCAAGATCAACGCCGATACCCGCGTCGGCGACAAGCTCAAGGTCGTGTTCCTGCCCAACTACAATGTTTCGGTCGCCGAGGTCGTGATCCCGGCCGCCGATCTGTCGCAGCAAATCTCGACCGCGGGCACCGAAGCCTCGGGCACCGGCAACATGAAGCTCGCCCTTAACGGCGCGCTGACGATCGGCACCGAGGACGGCGCCAATATCGAGATCCGCGATGAGGTCGGGGCCGAGAACATCTTCATCTTCGGCCTCAAGACCGACGAGGTTCGGGCGATGCGCGCCGGCGGTTATGATCCGCACCGCATCTACGAGGAAAATCTCGAGCTGCGCCGCGTGCTCAACCAGATCGGCTCGAATTTCTACAACGCCGATGACCCGAGCCGCTTCCAGCCGATTATCGACGGGCTGCTGCGTCATGGCGATCACTACATGCTACTCGCCGATTTCGCGTCCTATGTGAAGGCGCAGGATCAGGTCGACAGCCTCTATCGTCAGCCGGATAAATGGGCGCGCCGGGCGATCCTCAACGTCGCCGCGATGGGCACCTTCTCGAGCGACCGGGCGATCGCGGAATATGCCAACGAGATCTGGAACGTGCATCCTGTACCGCTCTGAGCAGGGCGCGGAGCGAGACACGTGACCGGACGCCTCGAGCCGGGCCTGCCTTATCCGCTCGGCGCTTCCTGGGACGGGGCGGGCGTCAATTTCGCCTTGTTCTCGGCCCATGCCGAGGCCGTCGAGCTCTGTCTCTACGCCGAGGACGGCGTCGCCGAGACAGCGCGCCTGCCGCTCCCGCGCTGCACCGATCAGGTCTGGCACGGCTACCTCCCCGGGGCGATGCCGGGCCAGCGCTACGGCTACCGTGTCCACGGGCCCTACGATCCTGGCCAGGGCATGCGCTTCAACGCCAACAAGCTGTTGCTCGACCCCTACGCCATGGCCTGGTCGAAGCCGTTCGGGGCGATCGATCCGGCAGACGGCCATGGCCTCGGGATCGACGGTGCCGAGCCGGGCTTCGATCCTCGCGATACCGGGCCGTCGATGGTCAAGGCAGTGGTCATCGGCCCCGATGATTTCGACTGGGGCGATGACCGCGCGCCGCGGACGCCCTTGACCGACACCATCCTCTACGAGGCCCATGTCAAAGGCCTGACCCAGCGACACCCGGCAATCCCGGAGGTCGACCGCGGCCGCTATCAAGGTCTCGGCCACGCCGCCGTGCTCGGCCACCTGCGCCGCCTCGGCGTGACGGCGATCGAACTCCTGCCGCTGATGGGACTGGTCGACGAGCCGTTCCTGCGCGGGCGCGGCCAGACCAATTACTGGGGCTACAACAGTCTGGGGTTCTTCTTGCCGGACCCGCGTTACGGCGGCAGCGATCCGCGTCGCGAGTTGAAGACGGCGATCAAGGCGCTGCATGCCGCCGGCATCGAGGTGATCCTCGACGTCGTCTATAATCATAGCAGCGAGGGCGACCGTGCCGGGCCGATCCTGAGTTTCCGCGGCATCGACAATGCCAGCTACTACCGCCTCGGCCGCAACGATCGGGGCGTCTACGAGAATCCGACCGGGACCGGCAATGCCCTCGATTGCCGCCATCCTCGGGTGGTGCAGCTGATCATGGACTCGCTGCGCTGGTGGGTCGACGAATACCGCGTCGACGGCTTCCGCTTCGACCTTGCGACGGTGCTCGCGCGCGAACCCGATGATTTCGATCCCGGCGCCGGTCTACTCGACGCGATCCGCCAGGATCCGGCGCTGCAAGGCGTCAAGCTGATCGCCGAGCCCTGGGATATCGGCGGCAATGGCTACCATGTCGGTGGCTTTCCGCCGGGCTGGAGCGAATGGAACGACGGCTACCGCGACGATCTCCGCCGCTTCTGGCTGACGGGAGAAACCGGAGCGGGAGCTCTGGCCGATCGGCTCGCCGGTTCGAGCCGACAGTTCCGCCATCACGGCCGGCGGCCGCAGGCCGGGATCAACTTCGTCACCGCCCATGACGGCTTCACCCTGGCCGATCTCGTCGCCTATGAGCGCAAGCACAACAGCGGGAATGGCGAGGCCAATCGCGACGGCCATAACGGCAATTTCAGCCGTAATTTCGGCGTCGAGGGAGCGAGCGACGACCCTGCCGTGAAGACCGAACGGGCGCGGGCGAAACAGGCGCTGCTCGCAAGCCTGCTGCTGTCGCAGGGTGTGCCGATGCTGACAGCGGGCGATGAACTCGGCCATAGCCAGCACGGCAACAACAATGCCTGGTGCCAGGATAACGAGATCACCTGGCTCGACTGGCAAGCGGATGATGAGGGCCTGATCACGCTGATCGGACGCCTGAGCGATCTGCGCCGCGCCAACCCGTCGCTGCGACACGCGGCGTGGCTGGAATCCGCCGATGTGACATGGCGCCGCGCCGATGGCGGGGAAATGCGCGACGATGACTGGCTGGGCTCCCGATTGGCGATGCTCCTCGAGCCGGTCGCCCCCGAAGTCGGCGACCGCTTGCTGCTGCTCGTCAACGGTGTTGCCGAAGCGGCGGATTTTGCGCTGCCACCGGGGTCCTGGGTGGTGAAGATCGATACCGCGGCGGCAATGGCCCCGGAGACGACCATCGGCGACCATTACCAGTTGTGCGGTCGCGGCGTAGCGGCGCTGGCCCTGATCCAGGCTCCGCTCGATCCGGCGCGCGTCGAACGGCTGGCGGAATTGGTCGGGTTCGCGCCCGGCTACCACGACGCCTTCGGCAGTTGGACCGCGCCGTCGCCCGAGGACCGCGAGGCCTGGTTGCGTGGGCTCGGCTACGAATTCCCCGACGACGAGGCCATCGAAGCCGTTATTGCCGAACTCGAAAGAGCTACAACTCCCGCCTTAAAGAACGCGAACCCCGCACAATGCTTCCTGCCGGAGCCGTTGCGCCGGCGCGAGCGGCTCTGGGGTGTCGCTGTCCAGCTCTACACGCTGCGCTCGGCGACCAATTGGGGGATCGGAGACTATCGCGACCTCGCCGTGATCGCGGAGATGGCGGCGCGGGAGGGCGCGGATCTGCTCGGGCTCAACCCCCTGCACGCGCGATCGCTGACCCGGCCGCTCGAGTGTAGCCCCTATGCGCCGGTGAGCCGGCTGTGTCTGGACACGCTCGCGATCGCCGTGGTCGATGTCCCGGAGTTGAGCCAGAGTTCGGCGGCGCTGGCGCTCGTCGAGGAAGCCGGCTTTCAGGAGAGGCTGTCGGCGCTGCGGGCGACGGACGATGTCGATTACGCCGGCGTTGCCGACGCCAAGCTCAAGGTGCTCTCGCTGCTGTTCGACCAGTTTGTCCTGGGTGCCGACCAGGAGCGGCGGGCGAATTTCGAGGATTTCGTCGCGCGCGGCGGCACGGCGTTGCGCCGCTACGCCGAATTCGAGGCGATGCGCCGCGTGCTCGGCGAACAGGGGGCGGGCATGCCGCCGTGGTGGGAATGGCCGGAAGGACCCGATACCCGCCCCGGAGTCGCCCGTGAAACCGAATTCCAGCTCTATCTGCAGTTTGTCGCCGACGAGCAGCTCGCTGCCGCCGAGGCGCGGGCTCGGGCGGCCGGGATGCGGATCGGCTTCTATCGCGATCTCGCAGTCGCCTCCGCGCGCGACAGTGCCGAAGCCTGGGCGATCCCCGCGCTCGCCTCCGGCCTCAGCGTCGGTGCGCCGCCGGATCCGATGGGGCCGCACGGCCAGAACTGGGGCATGCCGGCGCCGGATCCACGGGCGCTGGCGGCTGCCGAGTTCCAGCCCTTCGCCGATCTCATCGCCGCCAATATGCGCCATGCCGGGGCGCTGCGGATCGATCACGCGATGTCGCTGCAACGTCTCTTCGTCATTCCGCCGGGTCGCCCGGTCAGTGCCGGAACCTATCTGGCCTACCCGTTCGACACCTTGGCCGAAATCCTGGCGATCCGCAGCGAGGCGCAGCGTTGTCTGGTGATCGGGGAAGATCTCGGCGTCGTCCCCGAAGGCTTCCGTGCGGCGATGGCCGCCCGCAACGTGCTTTCCTACAAGGTCCTGCCCTTCGAGCGCGGCGCCGATGGCGCGATCGTTGATCCCGCCCGCTACCCATACCTCTCGGTCGCGATGGCGGCGACCCATGATCTGCCGACGCTTGCCGGGTTCTGGCTCGGCCGCGATATCGCGGCGCGGTTCCGCATCGGGCTCATCGATGCCGCGCAACGCGACGCGGCCCTCACCGCGCGGGTCCAGGAGCGCCGTCGTTATCTCGATCTGCTCGACGCGCAGGGCATTCTCCCGCCCGGCGTGATCGATCCCGCGGATGACACTACCTTGCCGCCTGGCCTGATCGACGCCATCCATGCCGCGATCGGGCGCGCTGGCTCGGCCCTCGTGCTGGTGCAGATCGACGATATTCTCGCCGAGACCGAGGCGGTCAATCTCCCAGGCACCTCGAGCGAATATCCCAACTGGCGCCGCCGGCTCGGGATCGCGATGGAGGATCCGCGCTTCGCCCGCGGGATGGCCGGGACCGCGGCGATCCTGAAGGCGGCGCGGGGCCCCACCGGTCGAGATCGGTGATCGTCCAGGCCGCAGCCTGGGTCGTGTTCCTGCTGACCTATCTCGGCGTCGCGACCGGCCGCCTGCCGGGCTTCCGTCTCGATCGCGCCGGGGTCGCGCTGCTCGGTGCCGCGCTGATGGTCGGGCTCGGCGTCGTCTCGCTTGACGAGGCGTATCGAGCCATCGACTGGAACACGATCGTACTGCTGCTCGGCACGATGATCGTGGTCGCGCATCTGCGCAGCAGCGGTGCGTTCGCATCACTGATCGACTGGGCTGCGGCGCGGGTGACGACGCCGCTCGGCCTGCTCGCACTCATTCTCGGCGTCTCGGCGGTCGCCTCCGCGTTCCTGGTCAACGACACCGTCTGCCTCGTCCTGGCGCCGGCGGTGCTTGATCTCACGCGCCGGCTGGGCTGCAAGCCGATCCCTTATCTGCTCGGCCTCGCGGTCGCCTCGAATATCGGCTCGGTGGCGACGATCACGGGCAATCCTCAGAACATGATTATCGGCAGCGCCTCGGGCATCACCTATCTCAATTTTGCCCAGGCACTGACGCCGGTGGCGGGCGTGGGGCTGGTGATGGCGTTCCTGCTGCTCTGGCTCCTGTATCGCGACGAGCTGCACGGGAGGCTCGGGACCCCGCCGGCCGCCATTCGTCGCCGCGGGCTTCCCCGGCTCAACCGGCTCTCGATCATCGTGACCCTGGCGATGATCGTCGGCTTTTTCGTGATCGACCCGGTGGCCAAGCCGGCGATTCTCGCTGCCGCGGTGCTGTTTCTGGTCGGCGGGGTCAAGCCGAAGCGCATCTACGGGGCGATCGACTGGTCGCTGCTGCTGATGTTCGCTGGGCTATTCGTCGTGACGGCGGCGATCGAGAAGATCGCGCTGACGCCCGACGTTCTCGCCCGGATCGCCATCCTGCCGCTGGGTAACATCCCGCTGCTCACGGTCGTGGCAGCGGTGCTGTCCAATCTGGTGAGCAATGTCCCGGCGGTGCTGCTGCTGAAGCCTTTCGTCGCCGGTCTGCCGCAACCCCATGCCGGCTGGCTGTGCCTGGCGATGGCCTCGACCCTGGCCGGGAACTTCACGGTCGTCGGCTCGGTCGCGAATATCATCGTCGTCGAAAAAGCCGCGCAATCCGGGGTGGTGATCACGCTCGGGAGCTATTTCCGCCTGGGCGCACCCTTGACCTTGCTGACTTTGTTAACAGGTATATTGGTCCTGCAATTGCGAGGGTAACCCTGCCTCGAGCCTGAAGGGACGAATTTAATGCTGGTGTCGCTCGTCGTGCTTCTGGCTGTGACGGTGTTTCTGATCCCACTTTCTCGCCGCGCCGGTTTCGGCAGTATTCTGGGTTACCTCGTCGGCGGCGCGCTGATCGGCCCGGCGGGCTTGCGACTGATTACCGGGGTTACCGAGATCCGGGCGATCTCCGAACTCGGCGTCGTCATGCTGCTGTTCCTGATCGGGCTGGAGTTGCGGCCGCAACGGCTGGGGGTGATGCGGCGGGCGGTGTTCGGTCTTGGCGGCGCGCAACTGGTCTTCACCGGACTCGGCCTCGCCGTGCTTGCTCATCTCGGCGGCATGTCCTGGGACAGTGCCGCCGTGCTCGGCGTCGGCGGCGCGATGTCGTCGACGGCAATCGTGCTGCCGCTGCTCGCCGAGCGAGAACTGCTGGCGACGGCGGCGGGTCGCGACATCTTCGCCGTGCTGTTGTTCCAGGATCTGGCTTTCATTCCTTTGATCGCGTTGATCCCGCTGCTGAACGGCGACACGACCCTGTCCGCGAATTTGCCCTGGACGGACTTCGCCAAGGCCTGCGGCGCGATCGTCGCGATCCTGCTCGGCGGTCGTTTCCTGTTGCCGCGCGCCTTCAGCGCGATCGGCGGGGCGCGGACGCCTGAGGTGTTCACGGCGCTGGCATTGCTGACGGTGGTCGGCACGGCGGCGCTCGCCAACGCCGCCGGGTTGTCGATGTCGCTCGGCGCGTTTCTCGCCGGATTGCTGCTCTCCGATTCCGAGTATCGCCACGAGTTACAGGCCGATATCGAGCCGTTCGAGGGTCTGCTGCTCGGCTTCTTCTTCATGTCGGTGGGTATGTCGGCCAATCTCGGGCTCGCGCTGGCCGAGCCACTGGTGATCGCGGGCGGGGTCGCGGCGCTGGTGTTCGGCAAGCTGATCCTCGGCGTGCTGATCGGGCTGGCCAGCCGGCAGTCGCCGGCGCGTGCGATCCGTTTCGGTCTGGCACTGCCGCAGGGCAGCGAGTTCAGCTTCGTGCTGTTCGGTGCCGCGGTCGCGCGCGGGGTCATGCCCCAGGACGCCGCCGATCGCGCTACCCTGGTGATCGCGCTCTCTATGGTGGCGACGCCGATCCTGTTCGCCATGTCGGAGAAATTCGTCATCCCGCGCCTGGCCCGCGAGGCGAAGCCGCAATACGACAAGATCGAATCCGAGGGCAGCCCGGTCATCATCTGCGGTTTCGGCCGGATCGGCCAGATCGTCGGCCGCATCCTGCGCATGCAGGGGATCAAGTTCACGGCGCTCGAAAGCGACGCCAGCCAGATCGAGACGGTGCGTAAATTCGGCACCAAGGTCTATTATGGCAACCCCAATCGGCCTGACGTGCTGCGCGCCGCCGGAGCCGAGACGGCGAAGGTCCTGGTCGTGGCGCTCGAGGACATGGAGGAGAGCCTCCGCGTAACGTCGGTCGCCCACCGCACCTTTCCCAAACTGAAGATCATGGCGCCGGTGCGCAATCGCCGGCATGCTCATCTGATGATGAATCTCGGTATCGACGGGATTGTCCGCGAGACCTACCATTCCAG
>CAIUCF010000508.1 GCA_903897565.1 uncultured Rhodospirillales bacterium
CGCTCGACAAGAGCTGGGCCTTACTGCGGGTCTATGCGCGCTCGCGCTTCAATCTCGACCTCGACAAGGATACGACCCATAATTTCGGCCCCCCGCCGCTGCTGCAGCACGCGCTGGAGGCCGGCCAGCTCGATGCCGTGCTGACGTTCTGGCCGTTCGCGGCGCGCGCCGAGGCCGACGGCCAGCGCATCGTGGTGACGATGGATCAGGTGCTGAGCGATCTCGGCTTCACCACCCCGGTGCCCTTCGTCGGCTATGTCTTCTCGGCAGGCTGGGCCGCGCGCAACGCCGACACGGTGAAGCGCTTCCTCGCCGCCACCGACAAGGCGCGGCAGACCCTGGACCATAGCGACGGCGCCTGGGATTCGCTGCAGGCGATCAGCGGCGCCAAGACCGCGACTCAGCTTGCCAATCTGCGGCGCTGGTATCGCGCCGGCCATCCCCCGGCCTGGACCAGCAAGGACATCGCCGCTGCAGGACGGGTCTACGAGCTGCTCGGCTCGATCGGCAGCCCGGGCCTGGTCGGCAAGTCCAAGCATATCGTCGAGGGGACTTTCTGGCGCGCACCGGCATGAGCTTCGACGGCCCGGCGCGCGCGCGTCTGCTCGGCCGGATCGTCTCGCTCGGGCTGCTGGCGGCGCTGTGGCAGATCGCGGCGCTGTTGGCGCATAGCCGCACCTTGCCGACGGTGACGGCGGTGCTGGCGCGCCTGGACGAGGAGATCGCGAGCGGGGCGCTGCCGCATCATCTCGGCATCACCCTATTCCGGGTCGCCTGCGCCTTCGCCCTGTCGCTCCTTGGCGGCGCGGCGCTCGGCATCGCGCTCGGCAGTTGGCGGCGCCTCGATCTGCTGTTCGACGGCTGGCTGATCGCGTTCGTCAATCTGCCGGCACTGGTTATCATCGTGCTGGCCTATATCTGGCTGGGCATGACCGAATGGGCGGCGATCGTCGCGGTCGCCCTCAACAAGCTGCCCTCGACGGCGATCCTGCTGCGCGAGGGCACGCGCGCGCTCGACCCGCAGCTGGCGCTGATGGCGCGCGCCTTCCGCTTCGGCCGCTGGAAGTCGTTTCGCCATGTCATGCTGCCGCAGCTGACGCCCTATTTGCTCGGCGCCTCGCGCTCGGGCCTGGCGCTGATCTGGAAGGTCGTGCTGGTGGCGGAAATCCTCGGCCGCAGCGACGGCGTCGGCTTTCAGATCGAGGTCTGCTTCCAGCTGTTCGACGTCGCCGGCATCCTCGCCTATACGATCGCGTTCGCGCTGGTCGTCCTCGGTCTCGAGTGGATCCTGCTGCAACCATTCGAACGTCACATGAACCGCTGGCGGCTCGCGTCATGACCGTGCTGCGCGTCGATCTGCCGGGCTACGCGATCCCGAGCCCCGGCGCCGCGGGGCGGACGCAGCCGCTGCTCGGGCCGATCGGTTTCGAGGTTGCGGCTGGCGAGACCGTCGCCTTGTTCGGCCCCTCGGGCTGCGGCAAGACCACCCTGTTGAAGCTGATCGACGGGCTGATCCCGGGGACGGGCATTACCTGGCCGTCGGGCAAGCCGCGCACCGCCTGGGTGTTCCAGGAGCCGAGCCTGCTGCCGTGGCGGTCGGTCGCCGACAATATCGCGCTCGCCCTGCCGGCGGCGGGCGACCGGGCGATCATCCCGGCGCTGCTCGACTCGCTCGGGCTCGCCGGTTGGGGTGACGCTTTTCCCAATCGCCTGTCGCTCGGCATGGCGCGCCGCGTCGCCGTCGCCCGCGCGCTGGCGGCAGCGCCGGATGTGCTGCTGCTTGACGAACCGCTGGCCTCGCTCGATGCCGCCGCGGCCCAAGGTTTACGCGCGGTGCTGCGGCGACACCGCCTGACGACGTTGCTCGTCACCCACGATTTCGCCGACGTCGCCGCCCTCGCTGATCGCGTGATCGTATTGGGCGGCAACCCGACGGTGATCCGCGGGGTGTTCGACGCGTGGGCGCCGGGACTCGCCGAACGAATCGCGGCGCTGTAGCTACTTCTTGTCGTCATTGCGAGCGGAGCGAAGCAATCCAGAGCCATCGCGCGCCCTGGATTGCTTCGTCGCTCCGCTCCTCGCAATGACGGCGGAGAGTGAAGGGGCGCCGCCGTAGCGGCGATAGACCAGATCGGCATCGCCGCTCGCGGCCTCGGCCAGGGCTGCGTCAATCTTCGGCCGGTCGACGGAGCGGCTGCACACCGGATCGGTGGCGGCGGCGTCGCCGGTCAGGGCCAGGGCCTGGCAGCGGCAGCCGCCCCAGTCGAGCTCGCGGCGCTCGCAGCTGCGGCAAGGCTCGGCCATCCAGCCGGTACCGCGATAGAGATTGAATAGCGCCGACTCGTTCCAGATTTCGGCGAGCGAGGCGGTCGTGATATTCGGGATCGGCGCTGCGGTGATGGTCTCGGCGGCGTGGCAGGGCAGGACATTGCCGGCCGGGCTCACATTGATGAAGCGGCGGCCCCAGCCGGCCATGCAGGCCTTGGGATAATCGGCGTAGTAATCCGGGATCACGTAGTCGATCACCAGCCGGCCGGCATGGGCTGCGCGCGCCTGCTCGACCGCTGCGGTGACGGCATCGAGCTGCTCACGTGAGGGAAGCAGGCGGGACCGATTGACCATGCTCCAGCCGTGATACTGGACATGCGCGATCTCGATACGATGGACGCCGAGGGCGAGGCCGAGTTGGATCATCTCGGGCACGCGGGCGCAATTCTCGCGCTGGATTACGAAATTGGCGGTCAGCGACAGCCCGGCAGCGGTGACATGGCGGGCCGCCGCCAATTTCTTCTCAAGACTGCCGCGATAGCCCGACATGGTGTCGGCAGCAGCGGTTTCGATATCCTGGAAGCTGAGCTGGACATGGGGCAGCCCGGCGGCGACCAGCGGCGCCAGGGTCTCAGGCGTGAGCTGGACGCCCGAGGTGATGAGGTTGGCGTAGAGGCCGCACTGATCCGCGCGCGCGATCAGTTGGGCGAGGTCGCTGCGGGCCATCGGCTCGCCGCCGGAGAAATGGATCTGCAGGATGCCGAGTGCCGCCGCCTGATCGATGATGTCGAGCCAGGTTTCGGTCGGCAGCTCACCGCTGCGGGCGACGAGTTCCAGGGGATTGGAGCAATAGGGGCATTGCAGCGGGCAGCGATGGGTGATCTCGGCGAGCAGCCCGAGCGGCGGTGACAGGGTCATGCGACCTGCAGCGCGCCCCGCGCCGCGAGATCGGCCAGCATCACGGCGACGTCGGCGAGCACGATGTCTTCCGGTGCCTGGTAACGTGCGGCGAGTTCGGCGGCGATGGATTCTACCGAACGAAGGCCATCGACGAGCTTGAGGATCTCTACCGCCTGCTCGTCCGGCACGAACATCCGCTCCGGCGCCAGTACGACCCAGCGCTCGCGCACCGCGTCGAACTGGAAGCGCACATGGCGCGGGAAGCCGGGGATCGCTTTGGGCCCGAGCGGTTCGGTCATCACGCGGCCTGCGGCCGGAAGGCGCCGGGCGGCACGAAGCCGGGCTCCACATAGGAGTAGTAAAGCGCGTCGAGCATCGCCCACAACAGATCGCATTTGAAGCGCAGGGCGCCGATCACCTTTTCCTGATCGACACGCGTCATCGCGTGTTCCTTGGCGAAGGCCAGCGCGAATTCGGAATCCTTGGGCGCCTGGGTGAGGCGCGGCTGGAAATACGCCAGCGTATCGGCGGAGATGAAGTCGTAGTTCTCGAGCATGCCGACCATCCGCTCGGCGATGATGCCGGGCGAGAACATCTCGGTCAGCGACGAGGCCACGGCTTCGAGCACCGAGGCGTCGCGGACGAAATTGACATAGGCGTCGACGGCGAAGCGGGTGATCGGGAGGATCCCGGCCAAGGAGTCGACATAAGCCGCGTCCAGCCCGACGCCGGTCGCGAGCTTGAACCAGCGGGCGATGCCGCCGGTCTTGGGACCGTCGCCGTCATGGTCGACGATGCGGCTGCGCCAGGCTCGGCGCAGTTCCGGCGTCGGCAGCCGCGACATGATCACCGCATCCTTCACCGGAATCTGGGCCTGATAGTAGTAGCGGTTGAGCGCCCAGGCCTGGACCTGGCCGCGATTGAGCTTGCCGGTATGGAGCAGGCGATGGAACGGGTGGAGATTGTGATAGCGCTCCGCACCGACGGCGCGCAGCGCCGCTTCGAGCTCGTTCGGGGTCAGCAGCCGGTCTGTCATAGGTCGATCACCATGCCGTCGTAAGAGACTTCCCAGCCGCTGTCCCGGGTGAACGCGGCCTCGGCCGAATCATCCTGCAGGATCGGGTTGGTGTTGTTGATATGGATCAGAATCTTGCGCTTTACGCCCAGGGGCGCGAAGGCGGCGATCGTGCCGTCCGGGCCGGAGACGCAGATATGGCCCATGCGCTGGCCGGTCTTGGCGCCGACGCCGGCCCGGATCATCTCGTCATCCTGCCACAAGGTGCCGTCGAACAGCACGAGATCGGCGCCGCGCAGCCGTTCGGCGAGCGCCGGGGTCATCCGCGAACAGCCGGGAATGAAGTACAGGGTTCGCGTGCCGTCGGAGACGCGGGCGCCGACGGTATCCTCGCCCTCGCGCACCAGCGAGCCTTGCGCCGAGGCTTCTAGATAGAGCGGGATCTTGCCGGGCACCGCGAACAGCGTGACGGTGAGGCCGGAGTCGCGGCCCTCCGGGGTCGTCAGCGCGAAAGGTTGGTCGAGGGCGACGGTGTCACGGCGGACGAGGTCCTCCGCCAGGACGCCGAACACGGAATTGTCGCGTAAGACCTGATGGACGCGGGATGTCGCGGAAAGCACCAGCGGCTGGCGTTCGCGCAGGGTCAGGAGCCCGGCGATGACGTCGATGTCGCCGCCGGTGATGACGACGCCCTTGATCGGCGACGAGCGCAGGTCCTCAGCGGGCCAGAGTTCCGGATTGTCGTTGATCTGCTGGCGCAGATCGGGGGAAGCGTTGAGCAGGAACCAGTCGCGACCATTGCCGGTCACGGCGATGGAGGCCTGCGTGCGCGGCCGCACGGCTGGATCACCGCGGCGCGCGCGATTGCAGCCGGGCTGGTTGGAATTCCATTGGGGAAAGCCACCACCCGCCGCCGAACCGATCACCAGCGCTCGAAGCATGGAATGCCTGACGGGGGACGCGATCCGGCGGGAGGGTGCGGCCCGCGACTACTTCTTGAGTTCGGCGCAGGCGTAGCTGTTGATCTCGAGACCGAGCAGGATTTCGACGAATTTCGGGGTCTTCCAGGCCATGTTTTCCTCCGGTTTTTGGTTCAGGCTGGCCCGATCCTACTGTCTCGGGCCGGCTTTGGGTACCCCCCGCGATCACCCGATCGCGGGGAAATGCGATGTCTCGGCGTTACTCGGCCATGTTCTGGATCGAGTGAAGGTAGCCGAGTATTTGATTGAACTGCTCGTCCGTGAACGCGCCGGTCCAGTTCGGCATGCCCTTGGTCGGGCGGCCATGGGTCACGGTGTAGGAGAACACCTCGTCCATGCGGTCGCCGTAGCGATGATGCAGCAGGCGCAGATCGATGCGATGGACCGCCTGGACCGCGTTCGGGCCATGGCAATGCGAGCAGGTGCCGTTGAAGGTCTTCTGGCCCTCGGCGATGCCGGCGGCGTCGGTGACCGGCTTGAACAGAATGGGGGCATCTGCTGCGGGCGTGGCATCGGCGACCTGAGTCGGCGCGGCGGCAGGCGCCGCCGTCGGGGCAGGTGCTGGCGCGACCGGTGCGGCTGCGACGGCGACGGCGGGGACAACCGCGGCAGGGGCGGCAGCGGCGACCGTCGCGGCTGCCGGCTGAACGGTCGGGGCCGACGCGGCCTCGGGTATGCCGTACTTGGCCTTGAGGGTGTCGAGGTTGCCGTCGAGCCCGTCGATCGCCTGGTTGACTTGATCGCGCAGGGCGGTGTTGGCCTTGGCGAAGCCGATGCCGACGGTCCAGGCCATGCCCTCGCCGGGGATGGTGACGAAGTGGACCGGCTGCCCCGACTTCTTCGCGGCGTAACCGGCACTGGGGCCCCAGACGAAGGCGGCGTCGGCGCGGCCATCGGCGAGCGCGGCCATGGCTTCTTCCGGCGACAGGAAGGTCATCATCTTGATGTCGTCGTGGTCGGCCAGCATGATCTGGGCCGGGGTGCCGAACTGTACCGCGACGGTCTTGCCCTTGAGATCGTCAAGCGTCGCGACCGTCTGGCCGGGCTTGATCGCCAGGACGAAGCCGACATGGATGAACGGCTTGGAGAATACCAGCTTCTTGCCCATGAAGCCGACATCGTCGGGCAGGCCGATGAAGGCGTCGCACTTATGAGCGAGCAGGGTGGTGCGGACGATGAACTTGCCGAAATAGCTCTGCGACCACACCGGCTCGAACGGCCGGCCGAGCTTGGCCGCGATCTGCCGACTGTATTCGGTGTAGAGGCCGGCATCGCCCGGGTGACCGGACGAGAACGGCAGGTTGTCGGGGTCGAGGCAGACGCGCAGGGTCTGCGCCGGGCCGGCATCGATGCCGATCGCCGGGGTTGCCTGGGCCGTCGCCGCGAGGACCACGCTCGTGCCGAGGAGAGACAGAAGCCGCGGCAGCGGGCCGCGCGTTGCGAAACTTGCCACTGATTGCCAGAACCCCGTCGTCACGTATGCGCTCCCATCCCGTAAAATTCCCAAGATATTTCGAGGCAAACCGCCGCCGCCACCGAGATTACGACCCGATAGCACCAATTATCAGCGGTCGCCAGACCGAAACCTGCCGTGGCGCCGTCTCGCGACGAGGCCACGGCAGGGTAGTGCCCGCGTCTTATTGGGTGAAGACGTACAACGTGCCGCCTTCCGGCGTCGCGTTGATGATCTTGGTGCCGATATCGCCGAGGAAGGCGGGCATCGACGCACTGCGACCAACGACGACGGCGATGTACTGCTTGCCCTTGACGGCGTAGCTGATCGCGCCCTGGCCGATGCCGCTGCCGAGCTGCTTGGTCCACAGGTTCTTGCCGGTCTTGGCGTCGACCGCATGGAAATTGCCATGGAGGTCGCCGTAGAAGGCGAGGTTGCCGGCGGTCGTCAGGATACCGCTGTTGAAGGGCAGGTCCTGATGGATCTCCCAGACGATCTTCTGCTTGACCGGATCATAGGCTTCGATATTGCCGAGATAGCCGCCGGGGCCGGCCTTGGTCGAGAAGTCCTTGCCGAGATAGAACACGCCCTTGCGGTAGTTGATTTCGCCCTCGGACATGTCCTGGCACAGGTTGTTGGCCGGGATATAGGCGAGCCCGGTCAGCGGGCTGTAGGAGATCGGCTGCCAGTTCTTGCCGCCGAGCAGGTTCGGGCAGATATCGGTCGCCGGATGGTTCGGACCCGGACGCTTGGCCGGGACTTCGACCGGCTGGGTGGTCTTGAGGTCGATCGAGGTCGCCCAGTTGGTCGGCACGAAGTGCTGCGCCGAGATCAGCTTGCCCGTCTCGCGATTGACGACATAGAAGAAGCCGTTGCGGTCGGCCTTCAGATAGGTCGGGGTTTCCTTGCCCTCGATCTTGATGTTGGCCAAGACCAGCTCGTTGACGCCGTCATAATCCCAGGCATCCTCGGGCGTGCTCTGCACCGCCCACTTGATGGCGCCGGTGTCCGGATCCAGCGCCAGGGTCGACGAGGTGTAGAGATTGCTCAGCTTGCCGTAGTTGGAATCGCCGGTCGAGCGCACCTTGGTCGCCCAGGGCGACGGGTTGCTGGTGCCGTAGAAGATCGTATTGGTCTTGGCGTCGTAGGAGCCGACCAGCCAGGCGGCGCCGCCACCATGCAGGTAGGAATCACCCTTCCAGCTGTCGCCGCCGGGCGACTTCGGATCCGGCACGGTCCAGGTCTTCCACACCTGCTTGCCGGTATTGATGTCATAGGCCTGCAGCGAGCCGCGGGCGCCGTATTCGCCGCCGCCGAACCCGGTGATGACCTTGTTGCCGACGACCAGCGGCGGCGAGGTGATGATCGAGCCCTGGGTGTAGTCGACGACCTTGGTGGTCCACAGCTCGTTGCCGGTCTTGGCGTCGAGCGCGGTCAGGTTGCCGTCGAGGCGGCCGACGAAGATCTTGCCGTCGGCATAGGTGACGCCGCGGTTGTCGACATCGCAGCAGCCGTATTGCAAAACGTCGTCAGGGATGTCGGGCTGGTACTGCCACTTGATGGCGCCCGTCGTGGCGTCGAGCGCGAACACCGATTTCGGGCCCCAGGACGAGGACACATACAGCGTGTCGCCGATCACGATCGGGGTCGATTCGTTCGAGCGCAGCGAGGCCAGCGAGAAGGAATAGGCGAGCTGGAGCTTAGCCACATTCTTGGTGTTGATCTGCTTCAGCGGGCTGAAGCGGGTGTTCTCGTAGGTCCGGCCATAGGACGCCCAGTTGTTCGGATCGGCCTGGGCCTTCAGGATCGAGTCGTTGGCCTGCGCCACGCCCATGCTCAGCAGCGCGCCCGCCGCGAACGTCATGATGCCGAGTTTCTTATTCCTTTGAGACCGCACTGGTACCTCCCCTTCAACGTTTATTGACTGCCGCGCGCGCTCGACCGATCGACCGTCCCGCCCCCGCGTATCGCGGAAGCACCCTATAACTAAGGCCTTGGCGAGGCCAAGCAAGATAGCGCGGAAAATGATGGGGAAATTGCAGTTTTTGGCGCATCTGGGCCTCCGGCGCCGGAGGGCCGGCACCGGAGGCCGTCAATCCGAGCGGCGCAGCCGGTACAGATTGTCGTTCGCGGCAAGAAACTCGGCTTCCAGGAAACTGAAACGCACGATGCCCGGCAGATCGCCTTCGGCGAGATCGAGCTCGGCGATGAAGGCCGCCTGCTCGGCATCGATGGGGAATTCCTGGCTGGCCCGGGATTCGAGGAATCGCTGAATCCGGGCGTAATGGTATTCGGACAGATCGACCATGGCGTCATCCAATGTGCTTGCAGATTTAGGACGACATGACCTCCGCCTTGCGCGGCGACGGCCCGTCTCCTGGGAACAATGGCTGCGAGAGCCATGGCGCAATACCGGGCGCCGATTCCCTTAATCTCATAAAAACGCGCAGAAAGCCATGGGGTTATGCAACTCTGGCCGCAGGCTCGGTCCGGCAGTGTTTGCCCGCCACCCGGCATTCGGCCGCAGACGGACGCCCTCGGCCAGACCAGGCCGGTCTTGATCCACGTCAAGGTGGCGACACGAGGTAAGGTGATAGGCACGGTCTGTCGGCGTCGCCGGCTGGATTTTGAAGGCCGCTATGTCACGACGATGGTTCAGCGCTTGCGCGGCGGGGTGGCGGATCGTCGCCCTGATCCTCCTGGGGCTCGGCCTCGTCGGCCCGGTGGGGAGTGCCGCCGCGCCGACGGCGCAATCCGCGGCACCGGCGGCCCCCTCTTCAGCGCCGGATTTCTTCGGTCTGCCGTTCATCCCGATCCCCGAGGTCGGGACCGATCCGAACAGCGGCACCACCTTGGGCATGCTCGGCGTCGTGCTCGCGACCAATCCGAAGGGCGAGATCACGCAGGTCATCGCTCCCGACATTATCCGCAGCCCGGATTTCGGCACCGGCGCGCGCGGCCGGATCTTCGCCTATCCCTCCGATGACCGGCAATGGTACGTCGTCGCCGGCGGCAAGCAACGGGTCGAGCGCGAACTCGATGCCCTCTACACCACCGGGCTGACGCGGCGCGGGCGCTGGTCCGGATACGTCCATATCGTCTATGACCGCAGCGGCACGCCGCGTTTCTACGGCGTCGGCAACAGCACCCGACTGGCTCAGGAAACCAACTTCACCAACGAGCAGGCCTATCTCGAACTCGGCCGCGGCCTCAACCTCTCGCGTGAATGGCAGATCGGCTATGCCATCCGGCTGCGCACGGTCGATGTCCTGCCCGGGGCGCTGCGCTCGCTGACCTCGCTGGATCGCGGCTTTCCCAACCAGGCGGGCATCGGCAGGAATCACGAGCTGTTTCAACGGCTCACCCTCACCTATGACAGCCGCGACGCCCAGACGATCCCCCATCGCGGCATTCAGGCGGCCGTGTTCGCCGGGCTCAGCGATCCGCGGGCGCTCAGCCGGACCTCTTACGCGGTCGCCGGTGCGGATATCCGCGGCTACTACCCGGTCGACCCGGCGACCGTGCTCGCGAGCCATGTCGCGCTGCGCTACCTGTTCGGCGGCAGCGGCGTGCCGTTCTGGGCGATGGGCCGGCTCGGCGGCGACCGCGCGATCATGGGCGAACAACAGCCCCTGCGCGGCTTCGGCGAGGGCCGTTTCGTCGACCGCAACATGGTCTCGGCGGGACTCGAACTGCGGCGCGACGTCTTCGCGCTCGACATGTTCGCGACGCGGCTCAATCTGCAGCTCGCGCCCTTCGTCGATACGGGCCGGGTTTTCGCCCGCGCCGGCGACAATCCCGTGAGCGCGCTGCATACCGTGGCCGGGCTCGGCTTTCGCGCTCTCGCCGATCCGTTCCTGGTCGGCTATGTCGATGTCGGCTACGGCAGCGAGGGTACGGCGGTGTTCTCGGGGATCAATTTCCCGTTCTGAGCCGGAGACCGCGGGCCTGGCGCTGGCGGGCGCCGATGACGAGGCCGATGCCGCCGAGAATGGCGATGCTGGCAAGGCCGAGCCGGGCGGTCGCGGGCTCGCCGAGCAGCACGACGCCGCCGATCGCGGCGAGCATCGGTGCCGAGAGCTGGACCGTCGCCGCGACGATCGCCGGCAGCAACGGCAGCACGCGGTACCAGATGACGTAGCCGATGGCGGAGGCGATCGCGCCCGAGAGCATCGCCCAGCCGATCCCGGCGGCGCTGGCATGGGCCGATCGCGCGACGAGCAGGTTCAGGAGGACCGCCAGCGGGGCTGCGGCGATGAAGTTCCAGGTCGTGGCCGCGATCGGATCCGAGCGGCCGGCGCCGCGCAGCGAATAGACGCCCCAGGCAGCACCCGCCGTCAGCATCAGCGCCGCCGCCCCGGGCCGCGGCGCTGTCACGCCCGGCGCCAGCAGATAGACGAGCCCGCCGGCGGCGAGCGCGAAGCCGGTCCAGACGATCGGCGACGAACGATCGCCGCGCCACAGCCCGACGCTGATCATCATCAGCTGGACCGCCGAGAACACCAGCAGCGCGCCGGTCCCGGCGCTGAGATCGACATAGGCGAAGGAGAAGCACGCGGCGTAGACGAACAGCGCCAGCGCCGCGCGGAGATCGAAGGCCGGCCGCGTGATGCCGCCGCGCGCTGCCAGGATCATCGTCAAGACCGCGGCACCGCTGACGAGGCGAACCGTGGTGAAGCTCGCCGGATCGATCAGATCGTGGCGCAGGGCCGCCCGACACAGCAGGGAATTGGCGGCGAAGGCGCACATCGCGATCGCCAGTAGCAGCCATTTGGTGAAGGAATTCATCGTGATCGTCGCCTTTAGCGGCTTGTTCTTATGGCGGGCGGCGGGTGCGGTGAGCATCCGTCGCATCTGATAATATTATCACTTCAATTTTCTGATTGTTCTGATAATTTTGTCAATAAGAACAAGAGCGGCGGCGCCGGATTCCGGATCGACCTCCGACAGCAGGGAGGCAGGCATGGCCAAGACAATGCTCATGAACGGGTTCACCCAGTGTTGCGTTAATCATCACTCGGAGGGCCAGTGGAAGAACCCCCTCGACGGCACGGCGACCGGCTATCGCGACATCGGTTACTGGGTCGAGTTGGCGAAGACGCTCGAGCAAGGCGGCTTCGACTGCCTTTTCCTCGCCGACGCCCATGGCACCTATAATGTCTACAAGGGCTCGCGCGAGGCGGCGGTGCGCCACGGCGTGCAGTTCCCGAGCAACGACCCGACCGTGATCATCCCGGCGATGGCCTACGCCACCAAACGGCTCGGCTTTGCCTGTACCTACAGCACCACCTATTTCGCCCCCTACCAGACGGCGAAACTGTTCTCGACCCTCGACCATCTGACGGGCGGCCGCATCGCCTGGAACATCGTCACCTCCTACCTCCCCGACGCCCTGGCCAATTTCGGCATCAAGGACGAGCTGACCCACGACCAGCGCTACGACCGCGCCGAGGAATACATGGAGGTCGTCTACAAGCTCTGGGAGCATTCCTGGGAGGAGGACGCCGTCCGCCGCGACCCTGCAACCGACACCTTCAGCGATCCGGCCAAGGTTCATGAGATCAACCATGTCGGCGAGTTCTTCGACGTGCCCGGCCCGCATATGTGCGAGCCCTCGCCGCAGCGCACGCCGATGTTGTTCCAGGCCGGCCAGTCTGGTCGCGGCATCCAATTCGCCGCCAAGCATGCCGAGGCGGTGTTCTGCGTCTATCCGACGATCGCCGCCTGCGCCCGCAACGTCGCCAAATTCCGCGCCGCCGCGCTGCGTCACGGTCGCGATCCCGGGCATCTGAAGATCATCCAGGGCATCTCGGTGACGGTGGCGGCGACCGACGCCGAAGCGCAGGCGAAATTCGCGACGGCCCGCTCCTATACCAGCCCGGAGGGCGCGCTCGCCCTGTTCAGCGGTTGGTCGGGGGTCGACCTCTCGACCCTGCAGCCGGACAAGCCGCTGCACAGCTACGAGTCCAACGCGATCCAGGGCGTATTGGGGATGTTCCGCGACATCGATCCCGACCGCGTCTGGACGGTTGCCGACATCGCCGATTCCATGGCGGTCGCCAGCATCATCCCCAAGGTCGTCGGCAGCCCGACCACCGTCGCCGACGCGCTGGAGCGCTGGATGGACGAGACCGGGATCGACGGCTTCAATCTGGTCCCCGCCACCCAGCCGGTCGGGTTTCGCGAGTTCGTCGATCTCGTCGTGCCGGAATTGCGCCGCCGCGGCCGCATGCGCCTGGCGCCGGAGGGCGCGACCCTGCGCGAGCATTATTTCGGCGCCGGCAAGGCCCGGCTGTCGGCTGAGCATGTCGCCCACCGCAGTCTGCCGGCCTGGAGAGTGGCGTCGTGAGCGGCGAGTTGCGCGCTACCCTCGCCGCGATCGCGCAAGGCGCCGCCGCCCGCGAGGCCAATGACGAGAACCCGTTTGCCGCGATGGATCTGGTACGCGCCGCGCGGATCGGCGCGGTGCGTCTGCCCGTCGCCCGCGGCGGGCGCGGCTTCTCGATCCGCCAGCTGTTCGCCACGGTGATCGACCTCGCCGAGGCCGACCCCGCCGTCGCCCATATCGTCCGGGTGCATTACTGGTTCGTCGAGGAGGAGTTGCGCCGGGCGGGATCCGCGGAGACGGCCTGGACCGCGGAGATCGCCCGCGGCGCGATCTTCGGCAATGCGGTCAGCGAACTCGGCGGCGCGGCCGTCGGCAGTCTCAAGTTCAAGACGGCCTTGACACCGGATGGCGCCGGCTACCGGCTGTCGGGGACGAAATACTACTGCACCGGCAGCCTGTTCGCCGACTGGATCAGCGTGTTCGCGGCCAAGGACGAGAACACGCTGGCGGCGGTGGTGGTGCCGGCCGATCGTCCCGGGATCACCATGCTCGACGACTGGGACGGCATGGGCGTGCGCAACACCGGCTCCGGCACGACGATCTTCGACAATGTCGAGGTCCGGGCGGCGGAATTGCTCGGCACGGTCCGCCTCGATGTCGCCGGCACGCCGAGCTATGAATACGCCTTCCTCCAGCTCTATCTGCAGGCGATCATGGCCGGGATCATGCGCAACGTCGTCAGCGACGCCATCGGCCTGATCAAAAGCCGCGAGCGTTCGTTCAGCCACGCCCCCGCGGCGCGGCCGGCCGAGGATCCGTTGCTGCAGCAGGTCGTCGGTCAATTGTCGGCCCTGGCGTTCGCGGCCGAGAGTACCGTGCTCGCCGCTGCCGATGCGCTCGACGCCGTCGCGGC